>DASQSC010000383.1:0-4747 GCA_035642555.1 Streptosporangiaceae bacterium
GGCGGCCACCTTCTTCCCCGGCGGGTCGGGGACCAGCGACGGCGAGTGCCAGCCGCCGGAGGCCACCCGGGCCGCCGTCAGCGCCAGGCCGAGCGGGCTCACCCGGACGTTCCCCTCCCCGATGGTGTTGGCGGCGAGCCCGGCGACGGTCCCGGACGCGGGCGGGAGGCCGTCGAACGAGGCCAGCGGCAGCCGCCAGCCCGCCCCGACCCCGAATCCGGTGGCGGCCTCGGCCAGCTGCCGCGCGGTGAGCACCCGCGACAGCCCGGCCAGCGCCGTCCCGCACGAGTGGGCGAAGTCCTGGGCGAACGCGGGCTGCCCGCCGAGCCCGGCCATGGCAGGCACGTTGGTGAACGTGCGCCCGCCGACGTCGCTCCTGCTGGTGCACCTGATCGGGGTGGTCACCTTGAGGCCGTCGGCCAGCAGCGCGGCGGTGGACACGATCGTGAACGCCTCCCCCGGCGGGTAGCTGCCGGTCAGCGGCTGCGCCCGGGGCAGCCCGGGCGCCCGGTGATCGGCGACCCCGAGTACCCGGCCGGTGGATGCCTGCACCGCGACGATGGCTGCCGAGGCGGGGGCGGAGGCCACGGCGCTGTCGGCCGCCTGCTGCACCCCGGCGTTGATGGTGGTGCGGACCGGGGCGGGCGCGGCCGGCCGCTTCGGCCACCGGGCGAGCAGCGACATCTGGCGGCCGCTGTCGGTCTCGGCCACCACCTCGGTCGTCGGGGTGCCGGCCAGCTGCCGCTGATAGACCTGCTGCAGGCCGGACAAGCCGATCGTGGTCCCGGGGTGGTATGCCACCCCCTCGTTGCGCAGCACCGGGGATGCCTCGGTGCCGACGGAACCGACCACGTCACCGGCGATGCTGGCGAACAGCCGCTGCGGCCGGGTGCGGACGACCAGGCCGGGAACCCGGTCCAGCCCGGCCCGCAGCCGCCCGTAGACATGCGGGGACAGCGTGAGCAGCCGCAGGAACGGGCGCTGCGACGCGGCCAGGATCTGCCCTTCCAGCTGTCCCGGGTCGACGCCGGTCGCCTGCCCGAGCGCGGTGGCGGTGGCCCGGACGCTGGCGAGCCCGGCTGGCTGCACCCCTATCACGTACGCCGGAGACAGCTGCTGCAGCGGGCGGCCGGTGGAGTCGAGCAGCTGCGCCCGCGGCGGCACCCTGGTCACCGCCGCCAGCCGCAGCCCCGGGCGCAGGCCCGGGTTGATGACCGACGGGCTCCACTTGATCTTCCACCCCGAGCCGGCCCGGACCAGCGTGAAGTGCCCCTGGTAGGTCCAGGGCGCGCCGTCCTGCCCCAGGTCGACCGAGGCCTGGAACTGCGCTTCCGCCTGCCCGGAGTGCTGCGAGATGGGGCCCATGCTGAGGTAGAAGGCGGCCGCGTCGAGCCGCCGGTACGCGGTCCGCAGCGCTCGCGCCACCACGTCCTGGTTGCCGGTGGTCATCGCGGCCGCGGCCCGGTACTGATGCTGATCCCAGGCAAGCAGGAACGCCTGCACGGTCGGCTCGGCCGACGAGGACGACCAGAGCCCGCCGGCGAAGCCGGCCGCGCCGAACCCGATCGCCACCACCGCAGCGATCACCCGCAGCAGCGACGTCCGGCCCCGGGCACCCCGCAGGCCCGGCAGCTGCCGCAGGCGCTGGCGGCCCTGCGACCCCCGCAACCCCTGCCGGCTGCTCACCCGTTTCCCCCCGTCGCCGCCGTCCAGCTGCGCGCGCCCGCCGGCGGCTGACTGCGGCGCGCGCCGTGCCGCGACGAAGGGCAGCGCGCTCTGCCGGGCCGCGTGCGCGCCCCGCCTACGGTAGGAGGACATCGCCTGCCCCCCAGCCCGGGCGGGTTACGACGGCCGCGGCCGGGCGCACTCCACCCGCCCCGGGAAGTGCCCTACCTCCGCCGCCTGAGGGCACGTTCCACCTCCCTGGCAGCGTCCCGCCGAGCAAGATCCTGGCGCTTGTCGTATTCCCGCTTTCCCCGGGCGACTGCCAGTTCCACCTTGACCTTGCCGTCCGAGAAGTACAGCGACAGCGGGATGAGCGTGAGCCCGCGCTCGGCGGTCTTGCTGGCGAGCCTGTCGATCTCCTTCCGGTGTAGCAGCAGCTTACGAGGCCGCCGTGGCTCGTGGTTGGTCCACGTGCCCATCGTGTACTCGGGGATGTGCACGCCGTGCAGCCACAGCTCCCCGCCTGCGAGCTGGCCAAACCCGTCGGTGAGGGAGGCACGGCCAGCACGCAGCGACTTCACCTCGGTACCCGTGAGGACGATGCCGGCTTCGACGACGTCCTCGATGTGGTAATCGTGCCTCGCCCGCCGGTTGCGGGCAATCACCTTCCGCTGCTGTTGCTCCTGTTGCGCTGCCACGGCCGGAGGCGGATCCGGGACGTCAGGCGCGCAGGTAGCGCCGGAGCGTCAGGAACGACGTCATGCCACACAGCACCACGCCGAGCACCATGGCCAGCACGATGACCTCCAGCAGATCGGTAACGCTCAGCTGCACGTTGTAGGGGAAGTACTGCTGCAGCGTATCCAGGCCGAGCGACTTGACCGCGATCAGCAGGCCGGCGGCGATCAGCCACCCGAACATGCCCGCGATCACCCCCTCCACCAGGAACGGCAGCTGGATGTAGAAGTTCGACGCGCCGACCAGCCGCATAATGCTGGTCTCCCGGCGGCGGTTGAACGCCGACAACCGGATGGTGTTCGCCACCAGCAGGATCGCCGCCACGATCAGGATGATCGCGATGATGACGACCGCGTTCCGCGCGCCGTCCAGCAGCTTGTAGAACTTGGACAGGATGGACGCGTCGTTCACGATCTGGTCCACCCCTGGCCGTCCCTGCACGGTGCCCGCCACCACGTTGAAATCGCGCTGCGCGTTGACCAGCTTGACCTGGTACGAGTCCGGGATCTCATTCTGGGTGACCAGGTTCGTGAACGAGGGGTCGCGCGAGAAGTCCTGCTTGAAGTGCTGGAAGGCCTGCTGCTGGGATTCGTAGAACACGTGCTGCACCTGCGGCAGCCGCCGCAGGTCCGACCCGAGCTGCGCCCGCTCGGCGGGGGTGGCCGGGCCGTTCTGGCGGCATTGCGGGCTCACGCTGGTCGTCGTGCACAGGTAGATGGACAGCTCCACCTTCCCCTGCCAGTAGGTCCGCGTGTTGTTGACCTGCTTGACGAACAGCAGACCGGTGCCGAGCAGCGAGAGGCTGATGGCCACCACCACGATGAGCGCGATCGTCATCGTGAGATTGCGCCGCAGCCCGGTCCAGACCTCGGAGAGTACGAATTGTGCACGCATGGTCGCTGATCCCTTGGTAATCCCTCACCGGTACCGGCCCGGCCCCCGCCAGCGGCCGTGACGGCCACCGGCCTGGTCAGTACGCCTGGCCGTAGACCCCGCGCGACTGGTCGCGGACGACCTTGCCGTATTCGAGCTCGATGACCCGCTTGCGCATCGAGTCCACGATCGCGGCGTCATGCGTGGCCATGACAACCGTCGTCCCCGTCCGGTTGATGCGGTCCAGCACCTTCATGATCCCGATCGAGGTGGCGGGATCGATGTTCCCGGTGGGCTCGTCCGCCAGCAGGATCATCGGGCGGTTCACGAATGCCCGGGCGACCGCGACCCGCTGCTGCTCCCCGCCGGACAGCTCATGCGGCATCCGGTCGTGCTTGCCCTCCAGCCCCACCAGGTCGATGACCTCGGGCACCACCTTGCGGATGAAGCGCCGGGGCTTGCCGATCACCTGCAGCGCGAAGGCCACGTTGGCGTAGACGTTCTTGTTCGGCAGCAGCCGGAAGTCCTGGAACACGCAGCCGATCCGCCGTCGCAGGTACGGGACCTTCCAGTTGCTGAGCCGGGCAAGGTCCTTCCCTGCCACATAGACCCGGCCCTCGGAGGGGCGCTCCTCGCGCAGGATGAGCCGCAAGAAGGTGGACTTGCCAGAGCCGGAAGGCCCGACCAGGAAGACAAATTCGCTCTTCTCGACGTCCAAGCTGACGCTCTCGAGAGCGGGCCGGTTCTGACTGGAGTACGTCTTGGTGACGTTATCGAAGTGGATCACAGGCCCATCACAGCGTTCGTCGATGTTCCGGCTAGGCTCGGGATCAGGGAACCAGCCGACCGCTCCTGACGGCGTTCCCGGCCTGTCAGTCGGTTGCCGCCGGCTGCCGCGCAGCCGACCGGACCGCTGGCCGGTTTGGCCACGCGACAGTCTAGGGGGGAAACTGTGGCTAGGCGTCCAACACTGCTGAACTGACCGGTGACGCCGCCGGCCGGAGGGGATCGACATGAGCTGCGAACACCTGATCTGCGCGCAGTGCGCAGGGCCGGTCGTCGAGGCCCGCTGCCCGGCCTGCCGTGCCGCCCGGGCGCAGGTGCACCATCACGGCCCCGGCCTGAGCCTGCCGCTGGTGGCCATCGCCCTGCTCGCGCTGCTCGCGCTCATGCTGGCGCTGCAACTGACGCATTAACTACCGAAACTCCGGATTATGCGGAACGAGAGGGCCGCGGGGTACGGTCCTACCCGGCCGTCGAGCCGTTCGCCTGCTGCTTGCGCAGCCAGCGGATCTCGGCCGCGATGAAGTCGTCGATCTCACCGTCAAGCACGGCCGAGGTGTTCCCGGTCTCCAGCCCCGTCCTGACGTCCTTGATCTGCTGGTACGGGTGCAGCACGTAGTTGCGGATCTGCGTGCCCCAGCTGCTGGTGGACTCCCCGCGCAGGTTGGCCAGCTTGGCCTCCTGCTCC
>DASQSC010000384.1:0-8053 GCA_035642555.1 Streptosporangiaceae bacterium
CCGGACACGCTGGGCAGGATCGCGTTCCGCGCCGCGTACCAGATCACCCGCGGCTTGGGCAGCCCCTTGGCCTGGGCGACGAGCACGTAGTCCTCGTCCATCGTGGTCACCATCACGTTGCGCATGCCCACGATCCAGCCCGCGGCCGAGCACAGCACGATCGTGGCCGCCGGCAGGACCGCGTGCCGCAGCACGTCACCCACGAAGCTGCCGGTGAAGGCGGGGAAGTCGAGCTGGTTGTAGGCGCGGCCGGTAGGGAACCAGCCCAGCCTGGTCGCGAACAGGTCCAGCGCCAGGAACGCCACGAAGAAGTACGGCGCCGCCTGGAAGAAGGTGGTGGCGGGCAGCAGGTTGTCGAGCCAGGTGCCGCGCCGCCACGCCACCAGCACGCCGAGCAGCGTGCCGAGCACGAAGCTGATCACGGTCGCGCTGCCGACCAGGCCCACCGTCCAGGGCAGCGCGCCGCGGATCACGCCGGTCACGGTCGAGGGGTAGTAGCTGGTCGAGTAGCCGAGGTCGCCGTGGAGCAGGTGCGCCCAGTAGGTCACGTACTGGCCCCACACCCCTGTCCGGCTGTGCAGGCCGTACTGGGCCTCCAGCGCGCGGATGGTGGCCGGGGTGACCTGTCCCTGCAGGCGGGCGAGCACCGCCTCGACCGGGTTCCCCGGCATCACCCGCGGGATGAAGAAGTCCACCGTGACCGCGGCGATCGCGGTCGCGATGTAGAACGCGATCCTGCGCGTGATCGTGCGCATGACCCGTCTCCCTTACCTGGGTCCCGCTGGCGGCGGCGGCTCCGGCGCGCAGCCGCAGCTCTCGCGGCGGATGAGCCTGGTCGGGAGGACCACGTCGCGCCGCGCCCCGTCGTCGCCGCTGATCAGCGCGTACAGGGTCTCGAACGCGACCGCGCCGAGCTGCTGGATCGGCTGCCGGACGGTCGTCAGCCGCGGCTGCAGGTGGCGGGCCATGGGGATGTCGTCGTAGCCGGTGACCGCGACCTCGCCGGGCACGGCGATGCCGCGGGAGGTGAGCGCGTACATCACTCCGAGCGCGGTCTGGTCGTTGGCGCACATGATGGCCCGGGGCAGCGGCGCGCCCGCCGCGAGCAGCTGGCCGATCACCCGGGCCCCGCCGGATGCCTCGTAGTTCCCCGTCCACTCGGGGCCGGTGCCCAGGACGGCGCCCGCCGCGGCCGCCTCCGACTCCAGCGCCGCCCGCCGGGCCACGTTGTCCGGGCTGTCGGCAAAGCCTCCCAGGTATGCAAGGGTCAGATAGCCGTGGTCACGGATCAGGTGCCGGGCTAGCATGGCCATCCCGGCGGCGTTGTCGCTGCCGACGTTCGCGGTGGCCGGTGTGGCCATGCCGGCCAGGGTCACGACCGGGACCCGCCGGGACAGCCGCTCCAGCTGTGCCGGCTCGAGCACCCGGTCGTGCAGGATGAGGCCGTCGCTCTTGCGGGCGAGCGCAAAGATGCGCGCGCTGTCGTCGTGCCCGCCCGCCTCTACCGAGCTGACCAGCAGGTTGAAGTCCCGCCGCTGAGCGGCGATCTCGATGCCCCGGTTGATGAGGTCGGGGAACTGGAGGCTCGCCTCCTCGTCCTCGAAGATGCCGTCATCGGGCACGGTGACGGTGGGCCGCCGGATGACGACCCCGATCACCTCCTTGAGCCGGGCGCTGAGCGCCCGGGCGGCGCCGTCCGGAATGAACCCGAGCTCGGTGACCGCCTGCATGACCCGGTCCCGGGTGTCGGGAAGCGGGTTGCGGCTGCCATTGAGCACCCGGGAAACCGACGCGATCGAAACGCCCGCTTGCCGCGCCACGTCGTAAATGGTGGGCTGCGATGCGGTTCCGTCGCCGTGTTCCACGCTGGCACTCTCCCCGTGGGGTAAGCGCTTACCACAACAACCGGCGACAGGGGTCCTGGTCCTTTGCCGGAAGTGGCCCGAGGGGCCGGTAAGCGCTTACCGCGCTGTTACCGGGAGAGTATGCCGGCACTTTGCCCGACTCAAGGCCCTCCGGCTCCCGTTACCAGAACGTGACAATCGGCGCGGCCGCGTGCCCGGCGCAGGCCCGGATCCCATGATCGTGGGGGATCCGGCCGGGTCGCGACCCTCCCAATCCGCCGCGATCATGGTCGCTGCCCGGGCGGGCCGCCGCTCCCGCCTGCTCTTACCTGCCCGGCGCCCGCCGCCGGCGGCGCGCCGGGCCCTGGTATAGGTTCCGGCCATGGACTGGAAGATCGAGCTGGTCGCGATACCAGTGACGGACGTGGACCGGGCCAAGTCGTTCTACGTGGACCAGGCTGGATTCCACGCCGATCACGACCATCGGGTGTCCGAATCGCTGCGATTCGTGCAGCTCACCCCGCCCGGGTCGGCGTGTTCCATCGTGCTGGGCACCGGGATCAACGACATGGCCCCGGGCTCGCAGCGCGGGGTGCAGGCCGTCGTCGCCGACGTGGCGGCCGCCCGGGAGCAGTTGCTGGCCAACGGCGTGGCAGCCGGCGAGGTGGACGTTCAGCCCTGGGGATCGTTCGTCAGCTTCAGCGATCCGGACGGCAACACCTGGACGCTGCAACAGCTGCCGCAGTGGCGGTAACCCGGCACCTTTCCGTGAGCCGCTATGCGGGCAGGATCAGAGGCGTGAGCGTGCAACTGAACCACACCATCGTCTCCTGCCGGGACCAGCAGCAGTCGGCGGCGTTCCTGGCCGGGATCCTCGGCCTGCCCCCCGCCACCCGGTTCGGCCCGTTCCTGGTGGTCGCGGCGGACAACGACGTCTCGCTGGACTTCCGCGCGACCAGCGGGCCGATTACGCCCCAGCATTACGCCTTCCTGGTCAGCGACGACGCGTTCGACGCCGCGTTCGGCCGGATCCGGGAGCGCCAGGTGCGCTACTGGGCCGACCCCGGCCAGTCGCGCCCGGATGAGATCAATCACCGGGATGGCGGCCGGGGCGTGTACTTCGAGGACCCGGACGGGCACCTGCTCGAGATCCTCACCCGGCCCTACGGCAGCGGCGGCTGAGTCACAGGGCTGAGGACCGAGCCAGCCAGCGGGCGGGCCCGGCCGCAGGCCGGCCCTGCCTCAGCGGAAGTTGCCGGTGTGGCCGAGCGAGTACCGGCCGGGCTGCGGGAAGACGCACACGCCGTGCGGCCCTGCCCCGACCGGGATCCGCGCGAGCAGGCGCCCGGTGCTGGTGGACATCGCGTAGACCACGCCGTTGTAGCGGCCGCTCCACCACATCACCTTGCCGTCGGGGGAGATCCCGCCCATGTCCGGCGAGCCGCCGCCGGGGATCCGCCACTTGTGCACCAGCTTGTTAGTGGCGAAGTCCAGCACCGAGATTGAGCCCTCGCCCCGGTTGGAAATGAACAGGTCCTTGCCGTTGCGGCTGACCAGGAACCCGTGCGTGCCGGTGCCGGTGTGCAGGAACCGGATGACCCGGGCGCGGCGGGCGCTGATGAGCCAGACGCCGTTGGCCGCCATGTCGGCGACATAGAAGGTCTTGCCGTTGGCGCTCAGGCGGACGTCCTGGGGCATGCTGTACCCGGGGCCGGGCGGGGCCATCGGGGAGCTCATCGGCTTGCCGAGCCGGATCGTCTTGATCACCGTGCGGGCCGTCACGTCGATCCACAGCAGCCGGCCGCTGAACTCACAGCTCGCCAGGGCGTACCGCCCGCTGGCCGTGAAGTCCAGGTGGTTCACCCCGGAGCACGGGACCCGCATCGAGTGGCGCAGCCGCATGGTGCGCTGGTCGAGGAAATTGATCCGGTTCAGCGCCTCCGCCATCACCATCGCGTACCTGTCGTCGGGTGTGAAGTACAGGTTGTACGGGTCGGCCACGGGCACCGGGCGCCCGGGCTTGCCGGTCGCCGGGCTGACCGGGGTGAGGCTGCTGCTGTCGGTGTTGTTGACCCACAGCCTGGTCCCGTTCCATGACGGCGTGATGTGATTCGGCTGCTGTCCGACCGCAAACGTCCGGATTACCTTATATGAACGAGGATTGATCTCCGTTACTGTATTACTCAGGCTATTGGGCACGTAAATTCGGTAAGGGTCGTGCGCCCAGCTGGGATTCATCATTCCGGCGGCAATGTGGGCGTAGACATTCATGGCCGGGCGTGCCCGCGAGTGCCCGGCATGGACGAGTCTTCCCTGTTTGGAGGCCTTGGCTGACGCCGCCTTCCGGGCCGTCGCCGGCGCCGCGGGGGCGCACCCGGTTATCAGGCTGGCGCCGATGCCGGTAATAATCAGCGCAATTGCCGCGTGTCCGGCCCCGCCGCGTGAATTGATGTGCCCCAGCCGCATGACGCGCACTGTAGCAGGGCCAGCCGGCCGTCCGGCGCGGAATGGGCGGCAGTTAACCGGAATGGTGTTTGCAGGAATGCCGGCGCCCGCTCGTTGAAGCCTTCGACGTCCTCGTAGATGGGGGCGTGCTCGCAGCCCTTGAACGTCAGCCGCCGAACCGGAGCATCATCACGGGAAGCCCGGTCACGGCCAGCCGGCGGACCGCCGCGATCCGGTTCAGCACCGGGTACACCGCCCCGAAGCCTGCGCCCCGGCCGCGCGGCAGCCGCAGCTCGGTCAGCCCGGCGACGCCCGGGAGGCTGCGCAGCCGCGCCAGCTCCGCCTTGTCCACCGCCCATGGCATCGGCGGCGCCTGGTAGCCCTGCCGGGTCCGCATGGCCCCGGCCAGGGTCCGGTCGCTGAACCACCGCGGCACTCCGTCGAACACCAGCGCGCTGCCGGGGAGCCGGGCCGCGCACGCCGTCACCAGCCGGTGGACCTCCGCCGGCTGGAAGTACATCAGCAGCCCTTGCGCGGTGAGCAGCACCTCGGCGGGATCAGCCGCGGCCGCGGCCCGCCCGCCGCCGTCACCGGCCGGGCCGTCCTCGCTCCCGGCCAGGCCGTCAGCCCGCCCGGCCAGGCCGCCCGTCAGCTCGTCCAGCCAGTCCGTTGTCCGCGCCGAGCAGGCGATCATCCGCTGCCGCGGCGACTGCGCCGGCAGCAGGGCGCGCCGCAGCTCGATGGTCTCCGGCAGGTCGATCGTGACCCACCGCACCTGGCCGTTGTCCACCCGCCAGAACTGGGTTTCCAGCCCCTCGCCCAGTGCCACCACGGTCCCGGCCGGGTGGCCGGCCAGGAACCGTTGCACGGCGAGGTCGAAGCAGCGAGCACGCAGTGCCTGCCACTGGCCCAGGCCGCCGCTGCCGAACCGGTCCCGGAACGGGTAGCCGATCCGTTCGACCAGCGCCACGGCTCTCGGGTCGGTGAGCACGCCATCGCGGCGGCCCGCCTCGGTTGCTCGCTGGTACAGGTTCCACAGCAGGGTCTCCGGCAGTTCGCCCAGCCGGGCCTCGATCTTGGCGGACTCGGTCACGCGGCGGCCCTCCTCAGCTCAGGGACTTGCGGCGGTACAGGTGGACGGCGAGCGGGGCGAAGACCACCAGCAGCAGTGCCGACCATCCGGCCACGGCCAGCTCGGGGTGCTGCATCGGCCACGAGTGCACCGCGGCGGCCGGGTCCGGGTTCCCGAACAGGTGCCTGCTGGCGGCCGCCAGCGCGCTGAGCGGATTCCAGTCCGCCACCGGCTGCAGCCAGCCGGGCATTCCCTGCGTGGGCACGAAGGCGTTCGACACGAACATGAGCGGCAGGAACAGCACGAAGCCGATCTGCTGAGCTGCCTCCGGGCTCCGCAGCACCATCCCCAGGCAGGCGCCGGTCCAGGTGAACGCATATGCGAACAGCAGCGCCAGCCCGAACGCGGCCACCACATCGGCCGCCGGGGAGTGCACCCGCCAGCCGATCGCCAGCCCGGCGCCTGCGACCACGGCGGTGCCGATCACCTGGGTCAGCAGGTCGGCGATGGACCGGCCGGCCAGCACCGCGGAGCGCGACATCGGCAGCGAGCGGAACCGGTCGATCAGCCCGGTGCTCATGTCGGTGACCAGCGCGACCGCCGTGCCCGGAGCGGTCCCGGCGAGCCCCATCCCGAGCATCCCGCCGACCAGATACTCGTGATAGCCGCCGCCGCCCGGGAGCGGGATCGCGCCCCCGAAGACATACGCGAACAGCAGCACGAAGATCAGCGGCTGGACCGTGACATCCATGAGCGTCTCTGGTTCCCGGATGATGCGCGCGAGGCTGCGCCCGGTCAGGACGGCCACGTCGCTGATGAACCAGCGCAGCCGGCCGGGCCGCCAGGATGCCCGCCGGGGCGGGGCGGTCGCTGTGATCGCTGTCATGCCGCTTATCCTTCGGTCTGCCCGGGCGCGCCGTGCCTGTCCTGCCGGGTGCTGCCCTGATCGGCGGCCCCGTGGCCGGTCAGGGTAAGGAACACGTCGTCCAGCGACGGGCGCCGCAGGCTGATGCTGGTCACCTCGACCCCGGCCGTGTCGAGGGCGCGCACCACCTCGGTGGTCAGGCCTGGCCGGGCCGGGACCGGGGCGCCGACCAGCAGCCGCTCCGCGTCCGTGGTCACCGGCCCGGCGGCGAACGCCTTGACGCCGGCGGCGGCTGCGGCCAGGTCAGAGCCCGCGGGCAGGGCCAGCTCGATCCGGTCGTCGCCGACCTGTGCCTTCAGGTCCCCGGGCGTGCCTTCCGCGACCACCCGGCCGGTGTCGATGACCGCCACCCGGTCAGCCAGCTGGTCGGCCTCGTCCAGGTACTGCGTGGTGAGCAGCAGCGTGGTGCCGCCGGCCGCGAGCTCGCGGATGATCTCCCACATGACGGCCCGGCTGCGCGGGTCGAGGCCGGTGGTCGGTTCGTCCAGGAACAGCACCTCGGGCGAGCCGATCAGGCTGGCGGCCAGGTCGAGCCGCCGCCGCATGCCGCCGGAGTAGGTCTTGACCGCCCGGCCGGCCGCGCCGGCCAGCTCGAAGCGGGCCAGCAGCTTGTCCGCCCGCTGCCTTGCCTCCCGCCGGCTGAGCCGTCCCAGACGGCCTACCATGATCAGGTTCGCGCGCCCGGTCAGGTGGTCGTCGAGCGCCGCGTACTGGCCGGTGAGGCCGATATGCTCACGGACCTCGCCCGCCTCCCTCACCACGTCCGCTCCCAGCACCCTGGCCCGCCCGGCGTCCGGCCGTGCCAGCGTGGCCAGCACCCGGACCGCGGTCGTCTTGCCCGCTCCGTTCGGGCCCAGCAGCCCGAGGATTCCGCCCCGGGGTACCGCCAGGTCAAGGCCGGCCAGTGCCCGGGTGCTGCCGAAGCTCTTGACCAGCCCCGCCGCCTCGATCGCGAGGTCTTGCATGTCCGCCCCTCCCGGTAACGCCCCGGTCATTTCTCGTACGATGTACTGCTCTCGTACGGTGCACGGTAGCAGTACGATGTACGAGTCGCAAGCGGCTACCGGTGGCCACGGGCGCGGCCTGGGCGAGCGACGGCCAGGGCGAGCGCGGCCTGGGAGGGCACGGGCAGGAAGGAGCCGATATGGCAGCCGATGACGAGGACCCCGACGAGCTCGAGGACCTGTGGACGCCGTTCCTGGCGACCCGGCCCGAGGACCGGCGGGCGGCCCGGCTGCGGGAACACGTCGCCGAGGACGTGAAGCGTGGGCGAGGGCGGACGCACCCGCCCCGGCGGGCCGCGGCCCTGTCCCGGGACCAGATCGTCCGCACCGCGATCAAGGTCGCCGACGCCCAGGGCGCGGAGGCGGTTAGCATGCGGCGCATCGCCCGCGACCTCAATGCCGGGACGATGTCGCTCTACTGGCACATCGCGTCCAAGGAAGAGCTGCTGGACCGGATGATCGACATGGTCCAGGGCGAGCTGCATGCCCCGGAGCCGTCCGGCGACTGGCGGGCCGATCTGAGCGCACTGGCCCGCAACGCGCGGGCAGCCTTGCACCGGCACCGCTGGATGATTGATTTCCTCGGCGGCCGGCCCTCCCTGTCGCCCAAGTCGCTGCAGAACGTCGAGCGGGCGCTCGGCACGCTGGACGGTCTCGGCCTGGACAAGGCCACCGCGATGACGGCGGTGATGACGGTCGTGACCTACGTGCTCGGCGCCGTCACGCGCGAGGTGCAGGAGATGAACACCGAGCGGTTCCAGCA
>DASQSC010000385.1:0-2345 GCA_035642555.1 Streptosporangiaceae bacterium
CGGCACCAGCACGTCGTCGGGGCCGACGTCGCTCACCGACGCCCGCCCGAGCCCGAGCAGGGCCGAGTCGATCCCGTTACGCAGCACGTCGAACACGTTCCTGACCCCGGCCGGCCCGTTCGCGGCCAGCCCCCACAGGTACGCGCGGCCGATCAGCACCGCCCTGGCACCCAGCGCCATCGCCTTGACCACGTCGCTGCCGCGCCGGATCCCGCCGTCCAGCAGCACCTCCGCCTGGTCGCCCACGGCCTCGGCCACTGCGGGCAGGGCCCGGATCGCGGCCGGGGTGCTGTCCAGGTCGTTGCCGCCGTGGTTGGACACCGAAATGGCGGTCGCGCCGATGTCCACCGCCTGGCGGGCGTCCTCCGGCCGCATCACGCCCTTCACCAGGAACGGGCCGTCCCACTGCGCGCGCAACCAGGCAAGGTCGGCCCACGACGGCGGCGGGGTCTGCAGCCACTGCCCGTAGGCCTGGAAGAAGGTCGGAGCGGGCTGGCCGGCCGCCGTCATGTTCGGGACCGTGAGCGGCGGCAGCCCGCCATGGCGCAGCCAGCTCAGCACGTAGCCAGGACGGAGCGCTCCCTCGGGCGCGAACCGGAGCATGGCCCGCAGGTCCATCCGTTCCGGGATGGGCGGGCTGCCGGAGTCCCGGGCGGTCGCGAACGACCAGTCCAGCGTGACGATCAGGCCTTTGGCGCCCGCCTGCTTCGCCCGCTCGACCCGGGCCAGGATGGCGTCGCGGTCACCGATCCAGAACAGCTGGAAGAGCGTGGCCGGGTTGGCCGCCACCACGTCCTCCAGCGGGCTGCTGGCGAACGAGCTCACGCCCATCGCGGTGCCGGCCTCCGCGGTGCCGCGCGCCACCGCGACCTCGCCTTCCGGGTGAACCGCCTGCACGCCGGTGGGGGAGGCGATCACCGGCAGCGCGAGATCAAGACCCAGTACCGAGACGGCCATGGCGCGGCTGGCCGGCCGGCCGGCCAGCCGCGGCGGCGCGAACTCCAGTTCGCTGAACGCGGCGACGTTGTCGTGGAGCGTGAGCCCTTGCTCGGAGCCGGCCTCCAGGGCCAGGAACACCGACCGGGGCAGCCGCCGCTCGGCCCGCCGCCGGGCTTCGGCGACGCTCTCGAACCACTCTCTGGTGCTGGCCATCGGTTCCTCCCGGCCTCCGCTCACGCGGCCAGGCCTTGATTATGGCACAGGGTGACGTTAGCATCCGGGCACATGAGCACCCTGGTGGAGCGGTTCGAGCAGGGGCTGGCCGCACCGATCTGCCTCACCTGGGAACTGACCTACGCCTGCAACCTGGCGTGCGTGCACTGCCTGTCGAGCTCGGGCCGGCGCGACCCGCGCGAGCTGAGCACAGCGGAGTGCCGGCGGGTCATCGACGAACTGTCCCGGCTGCAGGTCTTCTACGTCAACATCGGCGGCGGTGAGCCGACCGTGCGGCCCGATTTCACCGAGCTGCTCGACTACGCGGTGGGACACGGCGTCGGGGTGAAGTTCTCCACCAACGGCGTGAAGATCACCCCCGAGCTCGCCCGCCGCCTCGCCGCCACCGACTACGTGGACGTGCAGATCTCGCTGGACGGGGCGACCGAGGAGGTCAACGACGCGGTCCGGGGCAGCGGCTCGTACGCCACCGCGATGCGGGCGATACGGCACCTGGCCGCCGCCGGGTTCGCCGGCTTCAAGCTCTCGGTCGTGGTCACCCGGCACAACGTCAGCCAGCTCGGCCAGTTCAAGGCGATCGCTGACCGGTTCGGCGCGCAGCTGCGGCTGACCCGGCTGCGGCCGTCCGGCCGGGGCGCCGACGTGTGGCATGACCTCCATCCCACCGCCGCCCAGCAGCGGGAACTCTACGAGTGGCTGCTGGCGCGGGGCGAGCAGGTGCTGACCGGAGACTCGTTCTTCCACCTCGGCGGGTACGGCGAGACCCTGCCGGGCCTCGGCATGTGCGGCGCGGGCCGGGTCGTCTGCCTGATCGACCCGGTGGGCGACGTGTACGCCTGCCCGTTCGCGATCCACCCGGAGTTCCTGGCCGGGAACGTCCGCCAGCCCGGCGGCTTCACCGGGGTGTGGCGCGATTCGGCGCTGTTCGCTGACCTGCGCCAGCCCCAGTCGGGCGGCGCCTGCCAGGCGTGCGGCTCCTATGACGCGTGCCGGGGCGGGTGCATGGCGGCGAAGTTCTTCACCGGGCTCCCGCTCGACGGCCCGGACCCGGAGTGCGTGCGCGGGCACGGGGAGCCGGCGCTGGCGGCCGCCGCCGGATCGGCCGCCCCCCGGCCGTCCGCCGACCATTCTCGCCGGGCCCCGGAGCGCGTTCCCGGCGGCCGCGGCCCGAA
>DASQSC010000386.1:0-3765 GCA_035642555.1 Streptosporangiaceae bacterium
TTCCTGGGACTTACCCTTTTTGGGACTTTCACCGACCCCGTCCTGTACATGGCGGCGCTCGCGTTCACCGCGTACGGCGTGCACTGGTTCGCGATCGGATGGAACCGGCTGCGCCGGGCCGATCCCCGCGCCAACATGGGCATGACCATCGCGTTCACGCTGATCTCGATCCTGGGCGTCATCGTCTTCTTCAAGGCCGGGGATGCTCCCGTCGGGGGCCTGTTCATCGGCCTGACGTGCATTTACGTCAGCGACTTCTTCGTTACGCTCGGGCCCGACGTGCCCCGGCTGCCGGCCCTCGGCGAGCGGGCACTCGGCTTCTTCCATCTCGGGACCGGGTTGTGGCTGTTCTACCTCCTGTTCGCCGATGTCCTGAACGTCACGCTCAAGTACACGCTGCCGATCTGAGGCCCGCGGCACCAGCCGTTAGCTGCCGACGGGCCGGGCGCCGGGCACGCTGGGCATCGCCGGCCGCTCGCCGTCAGGGTGCCCGCCGCCGGGCGCCCTGACCGGCAGCGCGGGCTGCCAGCGCTGCTGCAGTTGCCCGGCGCAGGCGATCGTGCCCGGAGCCAGGCATCCGGCCCGGGCTGCGCCGCCGCTCACCACGGCGGTGGTGATCAAGACGATGGCGGCGGCGAGCGAGAGCAGCAGGCCCGCCAGCTGCCAGCCCCGCGTATCCCCCGTCCGGCCGGGGCGCCGGGCGGGGCCGGCCGGGCACATGAGGCCCAGCTGCCGGCCGGGAGCCGGGGCGCGGACGGGCAGCCCGATGCGCTCGTGCTGCGGCATGCCGTCCGCAGCCGCGAGCCGGCGGAACATATCCAGCAGCGAGGCGAGCCGCGGGTCGGAAGCGCCCAGGTCTTCCTGGATCCGCGCCAGGGCCCGCCGCTCCCGTAAGGTGAGGCCCATCGTTACTCACACGAAGATCCGGCGGGTCACGAGCCCGTAACCCACATCGCCCCCGCGGCATAGCACGAATCGCTCGCCCGGCGCGAGGTAGTCCCCGATGCCGTCGCCCAGCAGGACCATGGTTACGGTCCGGCTGGAATTGCCGGCCGGTTCGCTTTCATCGCTGCTTACCAGGGCGCTGAATAGCCTGCCGCGATGGGTTTCATGATGGTATGCGCGTACCACGGCGCGACATGTCGGGCCAGGCAGCGCAGCTTGCCCGGCCTCGTCGCCGGGCGGGACCAGTGTGACACGAGCCTGGTACTTGTATCGCTTCATACCAGTGCCTCCTGGCTGACCTGAGCGGGCTCAGCTGTAGGCTCGCATTCACTCATATCGTATCACGATATAAACTCGGGGCCTGGCCGGGGGGCCGCCCGCGGGCAGGGCGGCCGGCCAAACAGTCACCATCCGGCCATATGGAGGCAGCGTGGAGCAGCTCACCGCCGAGGACTACGCGCACCTGCTGGCGTTCCGGACCGGCTTGCGGCGTTTCCTGCACTGGTCGCAGTCGCAAGCGCGGGCGGTCGGGCTGACCGCTGCCCAGCACCAGCTGCTGCTGGCGATCAAGGGCCACCGCGGCGAGCACGGTCCCGCCATCGGGGACCTGGCTGGCTACCTGCTGCTGCGGCCGCACAGCGCGGCCGAGCTGGTCGACCGGGCCGCGGCGGCGGGGCTGGTGGAGCGGTGGGACGACGCGGAGGACGGCCGCATCACCCGGGTCCGGCTGACCGCAGCGGGCGAGGAACGGCTCAGCCAGCTCGCCGCCGCCCACCTTGCCGAGCTGCAGCGGCTGGCGCCGATCCTCGGCCAGCTCGTCACCTGATGCGGCGGCTCACAGCGAGCCCCACACCTCCTGCGCGGTCTCGACGATCAGCCTGAGCTTCGCCCACTGCTGTTCCTGTGTCAGGTCGTTGCCCTCCTTGGTGGAGGAGAACCCGCACTGCGGAGACAGGCACAGCTGGTCGATGCCGGCGAACCGGGACGCGTCCTCGATCCGCCGCTTCAGGTCGTCCTTGCTCTCCAGCTCCCCGCGCTTGGTGGTCACCAGGCCGAGCACCACCCGCTTGCCCTTCGGGAGGAACCGCAGCGGCTCGAACCCGCCCGAGCGCTCGTCGTCCCACTCGCAGAAGAAGCCGTCCACGTCCAGCTGGTTGAACAACGCGTCGGCGACGAAGTCGTAGCCGCCCTCGGCCGCCCACATGCTCTGGTTATTGCCGCGGCACATGTGGGTCGTGATGGTCATGTCCGCCGGGCGGCTGGCCAGCGCCCGGTTGATGTTGGCGATGTACTGTTCGTGCTGGTGCTCGGGGTCGCCGCCGATCTCGGCGATGTGCTGGCGCTGGGCCGGGTCGTTGACGTACGCCAGGCTGGTGTCGTCGAACTGCAGGTACCGGCAGCCGAGGTCGTACAGCTGCTGCACCTCGTCCGCGTAGGCCGCGGCCAGGTCGGCCCAGAACTGGTCCAGGTCCGGGTACACCGACTGGTCGATCGCCGACCGGCCGCCGCGGTAGTGAACCATGCTGAGCGACGGGATCGTGAGCTTCGCCACCGAGCCGGTGACGATTCCGTTCAGGAACGAGAACGCCTCACCGAAGATCGTGTGATCCAGCTTCAGCGGCGCGACCACGTGGGCGGACGGCGGCGCCCACTCGTAGGTCTTCTCGTTGTTGCGGAACGCCACCCGGATCGTGTCATCCTGCACCTTGCGGATGCCGCCGAGCTGGTAGATGAAGTCCATGTGCCATGATTCCCGGCGGAACTCGCCGTCGGTCGCCGACCGCAGCCCCGCCTCCTGCTGCCGCGCGACCACTACCCGGATGGCGTCGTCCTCGATGCGGCGCAGCTCCGCGGCGCTGATCCGGCCGGCGGCGAAGTCCTCCCGGGCCTGCAGCAGCCAGGGCGGGCGCAGCAGGCTGCCCACGTGATCGGCGCGGAACGGCGGCCGCGCGGCCGGGTCCGGGGCCCGGGCGGGACGCGGCCCGGTGCTCTGGGTCTCGGTCATGGCGGACCGCCTCCTTAGGGGCTCCGGCAAAGCGTTCACAGAATTGTAAACAATCCTCGGGCCTGCGCAAGACCGGGTTTCCCATACCGGCAGTTCCCGCGCGCTTTGCTGCCGGCGGCCGGCCGGCGCCGGTGCGCTGTCAGCGGTGCTGCGCGCCCAGGTAGCTGGCTGCCAGCAGGGCGCTGTCGCGGCGCAGTTCCCCGGCGCTGCCCGCGGCCGCTATCTCGCCGTGCGCGAGCACGTAGCCGCGGTCAGCGATCTCCAGGGCCAGCGGCACATGCTGCTCGACCAGCAGCACCGCGGCTCTCTGCGTGGTGGCGTAGTCGCGCACGACCGGCAGCAGCCGCTCCACGATCACCGGCGCGAGGCCGAGGCTCAGCTCGTCGAGCAGCAGCAGCCGCGGCCTGCGCGCCAGCGCCCGCGCGATGGCCAGCATCTGCTGCTCGCCGCCTGACAGCAGCCCGGCCCGCCGCTCGCTCAGCTCGCGCAGGGCCGGGAAGTGGCTGTAGGCGGTCTCCTGTCCATCGCGCGGCGGGGCGCCGTCGAGCCGGAAATGCTCGGCAACGGTGAGCCCGAAGAAGATACCGCGGTCGTGCGGCACCGCGGCGATCCCCCGGCGCACCCGAGCGGGCACCGGCACCCCCGCCAGGTCGGCGCCGCCCAGCCGCACCGTTCCGGCCATCGGCTTGAGCAGGCCCGAGATCGCCCGCAGCGTGGTGGTCTTGCCCGCGCCGTTCGCGCCCAGCAGGGCCACCACCTCGCCGGGGCCCACCGTCAGCGACAGGTCCCGCACCACCGCCGCCCGGTCGTAGCCG
>DASQSC010000387.1:0-6734 GCA_035642555.1 Streptosporangiaceae bacterium
GTCGCCGGCGGCCGGTCCGGCCGCCCGCGCGCCCGCGTCGCGCAGCGCGGCCGCGGCCCGGCCCGGCCCCAGCCACCGCTGCGGCACCCGGATCCCGGCCACCGCCGCGGCCGTCTCGCCCAGCAGGCTGAACGCGACCCCGGCCAGCACCACCGCCACGCCCGGGGCGAGCGCCGGCGCGGGACTGGTGTAGATCGACGACAGCCCGTCGTTCAGCAGCTGGCCCCAGTCGTAGCTGGGCGGCTGCACGCCGAATCCGAGGAAGGACAGCCCGGCGAACGCGACCAGCGCCCCGCCCACCGAGATCGTCAGCAGGATCAGCAGCGGCTCGGCGATGTTCGGCAGGACGTGCCGGGCGAGGATGCGCGGCCGGCGGACGCCGAGGATGCGCGCCGCGGCCATGTAATCGGCGCCGGCGACGGAGGCGGACAGCGTCTGCGTGAACCGGGCGAAGGCAGGTGCCCCGGCCAGCCCGATGGCGAGCACCGCGCCGCGCTCGCCCACCCCGAAGACGACGACCAGGAAGATGGCCAGCAGCAGCGCCGGAAACGCGACCAGCAGGCTGACCAGCGCCGCCATCAGCCTGCCGAGCGTGCGGCCCGCCACCGCGGGCAGCGCGCCGAGCACCACCCCGCTCACCCCGCTGACCAGCGTGGCCGTGACCGCCAGCAGCAGCGACAGCCGGGTCGCCACCAGCACCCGGGCCAGGATGTCCCGGCCAAGACCGTCGGTGCCGAGCCAGTGCCGGGCCGAGATGCCGTGGTGCGCGGCGCTCACGTCGACCTGGGTGGCCCTGGCGCCCAGCATCAGCGGCGCCACGATGGCGATCACGACCAGCAGCGCCACCAGCACCGCCGCGCAGCCACCGATGGGCGTGCGCAGCGCGCGTCCCCAGGCCGAGGCCGGCTGGCGCCGGGCCATCAGCTCTCCCCGATCGTCGACCGCGGGTCCGCCACCGCGATCAGCACATCGACGATCAGGTTGATCAGGAGCACGCCGCCGCCGAAGACCAGCGCGAGAGCCTGCACGGCCGGGTAGTCCTTGGCGGGCACCGACTGCGTCAGCAGCGTGCCGAGTCCCGGCCAGGCGAAGATGTTCTCGACCAGGACGGTCCCCGCCAGCAGCGTGGCCAGCAGCAGCCCGGACAGGGTGAGCGCCGCGGTCAGCACGTTCGGCAGCGTGTGGCGCAGGTATATCAGCCGCTCGGGGAGGCGTTTCATCCGCGCTGTGCGCAGGTAGTCCTCGCCGAGTACCCGCAGCGTCTCCGCCCGCACGATCCGGGCCAGCACGGCGGCCGGCCCGGCGGCCAGCGCGGCGACGGGCAGCACGTACGAGGCCGGGCCGGCCTGGCCGGCGACCGGGAACGCCTTGAGGCTCACCGCGAACACGAAGACCAGCCCGACGCCGAGCAGGAAGTCGGGGATCACCCCCAGGATCCCGGTCACCGCGCCGAACCCCAGCTCGGCGCGCGGGTGCCTGCCCTCCCGGGTGAGCGCCGCTGCCGCCATCCCGGCCGGCACCGCCACCGCCAGCACCACCAGGAACGCCACGCCAGCCAATTCGGCGGTGGCGGGGAGCCGCTGGCCGATCATCGTGGCGACCGGCAGCCGGGTAGTGATCGAGGTGCCGAGGTTGCCGGTGATGACCTCGTGCAGGAAGGACAGGTACTGCTGCCACAGCGGCCGGTCCAGCCCCAGTGCGTGCCGCTCGGCATTGACCAGCGACTGCGGTGCGGTCAGACCGAGGGCCGCCCGCACCGGGTCACCGGGGATCGCATGGATCATCCCGAATGCCGCGGACACCAGCAAGAACAGCGAAACCGCCAGCCGGGCCAGGCGGCGGACCGCGAACCGCGGCCAGCGGCTGGCCGCCCGCCTGGCCGGTGCCCGCTGCGCCAGCACCGCCATGAATCAGCTTCCGAGCAGCCGCAAGCTGGTCGGGATCGGGCCGTTGCCGCCGAGCTGGAAGGTGGCGTTCTTCGCCCAGACCGGCTCGGTCTGGGCCGCGAACGGGATGACGTCCGCGCGCTGGTACAGCGCCTGTTCTGCCTGGTCCCACTGCGGGCAGCCGGTCGCGCCGGGCTGGCCGGCCGCCTGCGCCGTGAGGCGGTCGTAGGCGGGGTTGCTGATGTGACCGAAGTCGGTGCCGGCCGGCGGGACCGCGCCGGAGAAGAACGGCACCGCGTCGCTCGGGAACTGGATCGTCAGCGGGATCCAGCCGATCTCCCAGGCGCCGGTCCCGAAGATCACGGAGCTGAGCTGCGTGTCGGGAACGCCCTGCGGGTGCACCTGGGCGCCGAGCTTGGCCCACGCGCGGGCCGCGAGCTGCGCAGCATCGGACGCAGGAGTCCCTTCCGCCGACGGGTACAGCAGGGTCAGGGCGAGTTTCTTGCCGCCCTTCTGCCGGACCCCGCCCGGCCCGGGAGTCCACCCGGCCTGGCTCAGCAGGCGCTGCGCCGCGGCCAGGTTCTGGCTGGGCAGGTGGCCCTGGACCGTGCCGGCGTGGCACGGCGCCGGCTTGAGGGTCACCAGTCCCGGCGGGGTGGTGCCGTTCCCGGCGGTGATCACCTGCCGGAGCTGGGGCAGGTTCAGCGCCATGGTGAGCGCGCGGCGCACGTTCTCATCCGCCGTGGGACGGCTCCCGGCCTCGTTGAACTCCATCTCGCCGAGGTTGACCAGCGCCTCCCGGCTGAATAGCCGGGCGGCTGCCAGCCGGCTCCGGTCGGAGCCGATCACGCTGGCGATGTTGAGCTGGCCGCCGAGCAGCAGGTTGGCGGCGGTCGTCTCGTTGCTGACGACCTTGAGCACCACCTTGGCTGGCATGCCCCGGGCCGAGGTCGCGGCGCCCCCGGGGCCCCAGGCGTAGCCCTTCCTGACGGTGTAGGTGTACTGGCTGTTGGGCACCGCCGCCGACAGCACGTACGGCCCGGTCCCGTCGGTGCCGTGGGCCAGCTTGCCCCGGTCAGCCAGGCCTTTCTGGCAGACGATCGGCACGCTGGTCAGGGCCTGCAGGACGAACGGGAACGGCTTGGGCCAGGAGAGGGTGACGGTGCCGTTGCCCGCGTGGGCGGTGATGCCGGGCGGCACGAACACGCCGAGGAGCGGCGACTTGTTCTTCGGGTTGGCGAGGTAGGCGATGTTGGCGGCGATCAGCGACGGGGTGACCGGCGACCCATCGGAGCAGGTCGCGCCCTTCTTCAGGGTGAATGTCGCCGAGTTGCCCGACTCCCGCCAGGCGCTGGCCAGGCCGGAGACGATCGAGCCGGTGGCCGACTCCTGGATCAGCGGGTCGTAGGCGAGCTGCGCTACCTGGTTGTCGATGGACAGCGCCGTCTGCTGCGGGTCGAGGTTGCCGGGGTCGGTGGAGATCCCCATGGTCAGCGTGCCGCCGCTGACTAATCCCTGACCGGATGACCCCCCGGTGGCGGCCGAGCCGCCGCACGCGCTCACCGCCAGGGCGCAAGCGGCTGTCAGGATGCCGAGCAGGCGTCGCTGTCTCATTGCGGTCTTCTCCCTGCCAGGTTGGCTGCGCCACATTCTCCGGGCGCGCGCCGCCCGGTTCTTTGTCCGCGCAGACGAAAGGCGGCGACGGGCCTTGTACGGCCGGCCTATACCACCTTCGGGTTGGCGCGGGCGCCGTAGTGGAGGTACGAGGAGCCGTCGCTGAGGTGATAGAAGCGCACCGGCGTCCAGTTGGCCTCGTCGGGCTGGCGCATGACGAATAGATCGGTGCCCGCTGGCACCAGTTCGTACGAGTGGGTGGGCTGACCGGTCAGCGCGGCCAGCGGGCCGCTGACGGTGCTGCGCAGGGTCAGCCCGCCGCCGTTCTCGGTGATCTCGGTACGCAGGGAGGCGCGCTCATAAGTCCCGGTGTAACGAGCGGGGTCCGCCTCGGGGGCGGGGGCAGCCGGGGACAGCGGCGGCGGCATCCCCACCCCGGCTTCCTCCCGGAAGATCTCCCGGAACAGGTCCTGGAACAGGTCCCGGGCCCGCCCCCCGTTGCACAGCAGGGTGACGGCGACCCCATGGGACGGCAGCATCCGCAGGAACGCGGACTGGCCGATCGTGTTGCCGTCATGACCGGCCAGCCGGCAGCCGTCCCAGCCGAACCTGATCCAGCCGAGTCCCCAGGAGTCCCCGAGCGTGTACGGGTCTGGCAGGTCCACCTCGCGGGCCTGCATCGCGGCCACGCTGTCCGCCGGCAGCAGCCGGGTACCGTCCGGCGTGGTCCCGCCGGTCAGGTGCAGCCGGGCGAAGGCGAGCACGTCGGCCGGAGTTGAGCAGATCAGCCCGGCCGGGCCGACGGCCCTGGGCAGGGTCCAGGCCGGGGCGACCCGCAGCGGCTCCCCGGGCTCGCCGATGTGGCCGACCGCGGCCGGGTGCAGCAGCGCCTCCTCCGGCAGGGTGCAGGTGCGGGTCAGCCCGAGCGGCCCGATCAGCCGGTCGCGCAGCGCGGCGTCCCACGTCGTCCCGGTCAGCACCTCGATGACCCGGCCGGCCAGCACGAACCCGGAGTTGCAGTAGGAGAACGTCGCGCCGAGGGGGTGGGTGACCCCCGCGCCGGCCAGCAGCCCGACATACTTCTCCAGGCAGTCGTCGCCGCGGCCGGTGTCGGTGAACAGGTCGCCCTCGATGCCGCTGCTGTGGGTCAGCAGGTGGCGCATGGTCACCTGCCCGGCGAGGTCTGCGGGCAGCTTCAGCTCCGGCAGCAGGCTGGCCAGCGGTGCGTCCAGGTCGAGCAGTCCCTCGGCGGCCAGCTGCATGACCAGGGTGGCCGTCCACACCTTGGTGATCGAGCCGATCTGGAACAGCGAGCCGGGCG
Organism: Streptosporangiaceae bacterium; assembly: GCA_035642555.1. Taxonomy (GTDB): domain Bacteria; phylum Actinomycetota; class Actinomycetes; order Streptosporangiales; family Streptosporangiaceae; genus JAIRTY01. Next base: position 4,822 of record DASQSC010000387.1, read on the forward strand.
TGGCGGCGGCTCCGGTCTCGAGGTTCAGCACACCGTGGGCCGTCACCGCCAGCTCGTCACCGCCGGCGTCGCCACCGGGAGCCGTGCGGAGGATTCCCAGCGCGGCGCCGGGCACGCCGTGCCGTCCGGCGAGCTCAGCCAGGCGGGCTTGCCAGCGGGCCTCGTCCAGCGGCAGGCCGGTCACGGCCCGGCGGCCGCCGCTGCCCGGCGCGGGCGGAAGGCGCCGGGTCACCCAGCCGGTGAGCCGCCGGCCGTAATCCACCCGGTGTGACGGCAGCCCGTCGAGAATGAACAGGTGCGACGCGCCGGGATAGAGCACCAGCCGGGCCGGGACCGCCCGCTGCCGCAGCGCGGTGAACCACTGCTCGGCCTGGCCCGGCGGGCAGCGGTCGTCGGCCGCGCCGTGCAGGATGAGGGTCGGGGTTGACACCCGGTCGGCCCGGCTGATGGGCGACAGGGTGCGGGCCGCCTGCTGCCGCTCCTGCGGCGTGCTGCCCAGTTCGAGCAGCGCGATCTCGTGGCCGGCGTCGGAGGTGCCCTCCATGCTGGCGAGGTCGCAGACCAGGCCGCCAGCGACGGCAGCGGCGAACCGGCTGGTCCGGGTGGTGAGGTGACAGGTCAGGAAGCCGCCGTAGCTGTACCCGGCCACCGCCAGCCGGGCGGGATCGGCAACACCCTCGGCGATCAGCTGTTCGACCGGTTCCAGGAAGTCCCGCTCGTCGGCGGTTCCCCAGCCGCCGATGGCGGCGGTGAAGAAGTCCTCGCCGTAACCGTCGCTGCCGCGCGGGTTGAGCAGCAGGATCGCATATCCGCGGGCCGCGAGCGCCTGGTGGTAGAGGTGAGCGGCGTCAGCCGCCGGGTGCCAGGCATTGTGCGGCCCGCCGTGGATGTCGAGCAGCAGCGGGGCCGGTGACGGCGCGGCCGGGTCCCGCAGCAGCCAGCCGTGCACCCTGGTGCCGTCGGACACGGTGAACTCGCGCTCGGCGGGCGTGAGCGGTTCCACGCCGGGCAGCGCGCGGCGGGTATGCGAGGTCAGCATCCGGACGGTGGCGCCGGCCAGTTCGACGACGGCCACCTCGCCGAAGGAGCCGGGATCGGCGACGGTGACGGCGGCCCGCCCGGCCGCCCGCGCCACCGACAGGCCGGTCACCACGCGCCCGCCCCCGCCCACGACCTGCCGGGGCGTTCCGCCTGCGGCGTCCACCGCGTACAGGACGGTGCAGCCGCGGTCGCGGGCGCAGAACAGGATCGCCGTGCCGTCCGCGGCGAAGGCGGGCAGGCCGCCGGGATAACCAGGGCCTCCCGGCATCACGTTGCGGTCCAGGGCGCCGCTGAGGCCGGTCGCCGGGGCACCGTCCAGCGGCACCCGCCACAGGCTGGCGTGCCCGGCCCGCACCTCCGGGCTACCCACCACAAGCAGGCCGCCGCCGCCGGGAAGCCAGGTCACCGGGCCCGCGACGCCGTCGGCGGCACCAGTGATCCGCGGGGTTCCGTCGCTGCCGGCCAGGTCCACGACGTACGCGGCGGAGCTGCCGGAGAGATCGGCGTCCGGGTCGGGCGCCGCGGGGAAAGCGAGCTGCTGCCCGTCGGGTGACCAGGCGGGGTCACCGGCGTGCCAGTCGCCGCGGGTGACCTGCCGGGCCTCGGCTGTCGCCAGGTCGGCGACGTGCACATGGCGGCGCAGGCTCCGCAGCAGCCCGGTGCCGTCCGCCTTGTGGCCGAGCCGGTCGATCACGACCGGCTCGCGTTCTTTGCTTTCGCCGGTGTCTTGTCCGGGCCCATTCCCTGGCTGCCCGCTGACCGGAGCGCTGAACGCGATCCGGGTGCCGTCCGGGCTCCAGGCGGGCTGGCCGGCGCCGGACGGGAGCCGGGTGAGCTGCTCAGGCTCGCCGGCCGTCGCGGGCAGCAGCCAG
>DASQSC010000388.1:0-2680 GCA_035642555.1 Streptosporangiaceae bacterium
CGGCCGCAGCGGGCTGCGGCTGCGGCGGGGGGTGTCGGCGCTGCGGCTCGCCGCCCGCGGCGGCGTACGGTACGCCAGCAACGCGCCGCGGCTGTTCGCCGCCGCCGGCGAGCACCGGGAACGGCTCCGCGGCGACCTCGCGCTGCAGACGGCCGAGGACGTGGCCACCACCCTGGGGGCCATGAAGGGCGTGCTGATGAAGCTGGGCCAGCTGGCCAGCTACGTGGACGACGGCCTGGCCCCGGCGGTCCGGCGGACGCTCAGCCGCCTGCAGGACAGCGTGCCGCCGATGAGCCCGGAGCTGGCGGCCGGGGTAGTGACGGAGGAACTCGGCCAGCCGCCGGAACGGGCGTTTGCCCGGTGGGACCCCGACCCGATCGCGGCCGCCTCGATCGGTCAGGTCCACCGGGCGATCACCCACGACGGCCGGGCGGTCGCGGTGAAGGTGCAGTACCCGGGAATCGCCGAGACCATGGCGGCCGACCTGCACAACGTCGCCCTGATGCGGCGGATGCTGCGCATCACCGCGCCGAGCCAGGACGTGGACGGGCTCATCGCCGAGCTTCGGGACCGGGTCACCGAGGAACTCGACTACCGCAAGGAAGCGGCCAACCAGCGGCTGTTCGCCGATTACTTCGACGGCCATCCGACGATCCGGATCCCGGCGGTCGTGGCGGCGCTGTCGTCCCGGCGGGTGATCACCACCGAGCTGTCGGACGGCGCCCGGTTCGCCGAGCTGGCGGCCTGGCCGCAGGCCCAGCGCGACCTGGCCGCGGAAACGATCTACCGGTTCGTGTTCCGCAGCCTGTACGAGCTCCGCGCGTTCAACGGCGATCCGCACCCTGGCAACTACCTGTTCCACCCCGACGGCCGGGTGACGTTCCTCGACTTCGGCCTGGTCAAGCACTTCAGTACGGACGAGCTGCGGCCGCTGATGCAGATGGCCCGGACGCTGTGCGTGGACGAGGACCCGGAGGAATTCCGGCGCGGCCTGGTCCAGGCCGGCTTCCTGCGCCCGGACGCGCCGCTGAGCACCGAGACCGTCGTCGACCACCTGGCCGTGTTCTACGCGACCATCCGCCACCCCGGGCGGCTGACCATCACCGGTGACTACGCGTCCGAGGTGGTGCGCCGGTTCTTCGACATGCGCAGCCCGGTCGCCCCGTACGTGAGCATCCCCCGCAGCTACGTCATCCTGCAGCGCATCAACCTGGGCCTGTTCGCGGTGCTCGGCGAGCTGGCCGCCAGCGCCGACTGGCGGGCGATCGCCGAGGAGATCTGGCCGTTCGTACGGGCGCCGGCGTCCACCCCGATGGGCGAGGCGGAGGCGGCCTGGCAGGCCCGGCACGCGCCGCTGGCCGAGCCCGCCTAGCGCGACGCCGGCTGGGGAGGACGTCCTCCGGGCGCCCGGTGCGCGAGGCCGGGCCCTCACCACAGGCCCGGGACGAGCCGCTTCCGTTCCGCTGCGAACTGCCGGTACTCATCCCCCAGCGCGCCGGCGAGCTGGCGCTCCTCGGCGCGGATCCGGACGGCGAGACCGGTCCCCCCGAAGGCCACGACCGGGATCAGGCTCAGCACGTCGCCGCAGGCGAGCGCGACGCCGAGGAGGGCCAGCGCGACCCCGGTGTAGGACGGGTGGCGCACGTAGCGGTAGGGGCCGGCGGTGACGACGCGGTGGCCGGGCTGCACCCGGATCTGGTACTGGAAGAAGCGGCCCAGCGTGATGATCGACCAGGCGCGCAGCCCGATCCCGGCGACGATCAGGACCAGGCCCGCGACCACCGGCCAGAGCCCGCCGCCCGGCCACGGCAGCGGGCCGCGCCGGCCCAGCAGCTCGGCGCCGACGAGCGAACCGGCGATGCCGGCGGTCACCGCGAAGATGCTGGGGTCGTGCGACGAGCTACCGCGGGCCTGCAGCCGCTGCCTGATGTTCATGACGAGCTCGAACAGGAGCCAGGTCACCGTCACGACGCTGACGGCGGTGGTGGCGGCACCGTGCTGGAAGACCAGCGGCTCGGTCACGGCGCGGCCGCCCCGGCCAGGGCGGACAGCACGCAGCCCAGCGGCGCGTCGATGATCAGGGCGGCGTGGGCGTCGCCGCGGGTCGGGCCCTGGTTGACGATCGCGACCGGGATGCCGAGCCGCGCCGCCTGCCGGACGAACCGGTAGCCGGACATCACCGTCAGCGAGGATCCCAGCACCAGCAGCGCGGCCGCCCGCTCGACCAGCGCCTGGCAGCCGGCGACCCGCGGCGGGGGCACGTTCTCGCCGAAGAACACGACATCCGGCTTGAGCACGCCGCCGCAGCGCAGGCAGCCGGCGACCTGGAAGCCCGCCACCACGTCATCGGCGAGCACGGCATCGCCGTCCGGGTTGATCGCGGCGGCCGATGCCGCCCAGCCGGGGTTGGCGAGCCGGAGGCGGCGGTCGAGTTCCGCCCGGGAGGTGCGGTCCCGGCAGCCGAGGCACACCACCCGGCTCAGGCTGCCGTGCAGCTCGGTCACCTGCTGCGCGCCCGCCGCCTGGTGCAGCCCGTCCACGTTCTGGGTGATGATCCCCGCCACCAGCCCGCGCCGCTCCAGGCCGGCGACCGCCCGGTGGCCGGCGTTCGGGACCGCGCCGGCGATGTGCCGCCACCCGGCATGACTGCGCGCCCAGTACCGGCGCCGGGCCGCCGCAC
>DASQSC010000389.1:0-3008 GCA_035642555.1 Streptosporangiaceae bacterium
CACCGCGCCCCGGCCGGGATTCCGGGTCGCCTACGGGGTGTCCGCCAACACCCGGGGCGGGTGGGTCAGCCTCGCCGAGGCGCGGGCGCTCGGCTACCAGCCAGGGGACGACGCCGAGGCCTACGCCGCGGAGGTGATCGCCGCGCACGGCGAGCCGGATCCCGCCGACCCGGTGCTCGCTTACCTGGGCGGCGAGTTTACGCTGCCGGACTACGACGCCGGCCGGCTTGCCTGAGCGGCCGGCCAGGCCTGAGGGGACACTGCATGACGGGCATGATCCAGGGATATGACCCCCGCACCGGGCAGCCGGCCGGGGAGCCGGTCCCCGAGACCTCCGGGCCCGAGGTGAACGTGATCGCGGCGACAGCCGCGGCCGCCGGCGAGGCATGGGAGCGGGCCGGAGCCGCCGGCCGGGCCGCCGCCCTGGAGGCGGTAGCTGCCGCGCTGGACGAGGCCGCAGCGGAGCTGGCCGCCGTTGCGGACACCGAGACCGCGCTCGGCGAGGCCAGGCTGACCGGCGAGGTGGCCCGTACCACCGGGCAGCTGCGGCTGTTCGCGTCCGTCCTGGCCGACGGCGGCTACGCCGACACCGTGATCAGCCCGGGCGCCGGCGGCGCGCCGGACCTGCGCCGGATCAGCCGCCCCATCGGGCCGGTCGCGGTGTTCGCGGCGTCCAACTTCCCGTTCGCCTTCTCGGTGGCCGGGAACGACACCGCGTCCGCGCTGGCGGCGGGCTGCCCGGTGGTCGTCAAGGCGCACGAAGGGCATCCGCGGACCTCGGTGCTCACTGCCGGGGTCGTCGCCCGGGCGCTGGCCGGGGCGGGCGCCCCGGAAGGAACGTTCGCGGTGGTGTACGGCGTGGGCGCCGGGGTGAAGCTGCTGCAGGAGCCGGCCATCGCGGCCGCCGGCTTCACCGGGTCGGCCCGCGGCGGCCTGGCGCTGGCCGCGATCTGCGCGCAGCGCCCCGTGCCCATCCCGTTCTTCGGCGAACTCGGTTCCGTCAACCCGGTGGTGATCCTGCCGGGCGCGGCTGCCGCCCGCCCGGGCGAGATCGCGGCCGGTTACGCCGGCTCCCTCACGCTCGGGGCCGGGCAGTTCTGCACCAATCCGGGGCTGCTGTTCGTGCCCGCCGGCGACCGGCAGCTGCTGGACTCCATCGCCGGCGCGGTGCGCGGGAGCGCCGGCGGGCCGATGCTGTCCGCCCGGATCCATGACTCCTACCAGTCGGCGGTCGCGGAGCTGACCGCCCGCCCGGACCTGGCGCCGCTCGCTGACGGCCAGCCGGGGGAGGGGCCATGGGCGGCGACTCCGAAGGCGTTCGAGGTCAGCCTCGGCTCCTTCGCGAACGGGCTGCCTGGCCTGGCGGCGGAGCGGTTCGGGCCGGCCGGCCTCGTCATCACCTACGAGTCGCTGGCTGATCTGCTGCCGGTGCTGGCCCGGCTGGGCGGCAACCTGGCCGGGGTGGTGCACGCCGACCCTGACTCGGCCGCCGACATGGCGCTGGCGCGGCAGGTCGCCGGCGTGTTCGCGCGCACCGTGGGGCGGGTCGTGTTCAACGGCTGGCCCACCGGGGTGGCGGTCACCTGGGCCCAGCACCACGGCGGGCCCTGGCCGGCCAGCACCTCCCCGGCTTCCACGTCGGTGGGCGCCGGGGCCATCCGGCGCTGGCTGGTCCCCGTCGCCTACCAGGACTTCCCGCCGGACCTGCTGCCCGCCGGGCTGCGCGGGGAGGCGCCAGGCTAGCCGGGCCCGGTCCCGGCCGCCGGGCTGAGGCCTGCCACCAGCGTGTCAGCGATCGCAATCGCGGTGCTGGCGACTCCGCGCCAGCGAAGCCGGCTGGACGATCGTGCGGCCGCCGCGGCTGACCAACGGGCCTCACCGCGCCCGGTGTCGCACGGCGATTGACCATCATGTCGGTATCACCATCTCCCGCGCCGACCTGGCCGCTGCGATCCTGGCCGCGGTCGCGGACGATCGAACGGTGGGCCACGTGGTCGGGGCCGGCTACTGACGCTGGTCGCGGCGCTCGCCGGCCGGGGGCGGGTCGCGCACGTGCCCGGTGCGCGGGAGACTGGGGGCATGTCTGAACTTCTCGACCGGCATCGGGCGGTGTTCCCGAACTGGCTCGCGCTCTACTACGACCAGCCGCTGGAACTGGTCAGCGGCAGCGGCAGCCGGGTCACCGACGCCAGCGGCCGGACCTACCTCGACTTCTTCGGCGGCATCCTCACGAACATGCTCGGGTACGACGTCCCCGAGGTCCGCGAGGCGGTGCAGCGCCAGCTCGGCACGGGCATCGTCCACACCTCGACCCTGTACCTGATCCGCAGCCAGGTGGAGCTGGCCGAGAAGCTGGCCCGGCTGTCGGGGATTCCCGGGGCCAAGGTGTTCTTCACCAACTCCGGCACCGAGGCCAACGAGACCGCGCTCATGCTGGCCACCGCGGCGCGCCGGTCGAACCAGGTGCTTGCGCTGCGCAACAGCTACCACGGCCGCTCGTTCGGCGCGGTGGCGATCACCGGCAACGTGTCCTGGAAGGCATCGCCGCTGGCCCCGTTCGGCGTGACCTACCTGCACGGCACCGACCGGCACCTGCCCGCCTTCGCGGGCCTGCCCGACGCGGACTACACCGCGGCCGCGGTCGCGGACCTGCGGCACGTGCTGGCCACCTCGGCCCGGGACGTGGCATGCCTGATCGCCGAGCCGATCCAGGGCGTGGGCGGGTTCACGATGCCGCCGGACGGGCTGCTGGGTGAGTACCAGCGGGTGCTCGCCGAGCAGGGCATCCTGTTCATCTCCGACGAGGTGCAGACGGCCTGGGGCCGGACCGGCGAGCACTTCTGGGGGTTCAGCGCGCACGGCGTCGTCCCCGACATGATCACGTTCGCCAAGGGGCTCGGGAACGGGCTCGCGATCGGCGGGGTGATAGCGCGCGGCGACCTGATGGACGGCCTGCCCGGCAACGGCATCTCCACCTTCGGCGGCAACCCGCTGTCCACCACCGCGGC
>DASQSC010000390.1:0-2663 GCA_035642555.1 Streptosporangiaceae bacterium
GCCCCCGACCCTGACCTGGCACTGGCGGCGCTGGCCCGGATGCCCCGGGACCAGGAGCTGATGACGGCGCTGCGCGAGGACGCGGGCGTGCGGGCCCGGCTCACCTCGGTGCTGGGGGCGAGCGCCGCGCTCGGCAGCCACCTGGCCCGGCACCCCGGCCACTGGCGGGTCCTGGCCGGCCCGGACGCCGAGCGCTCGCCCGGGCCTGATGAGCTGCGGGCCAGCCTGCTCACCGCGGTGGGCGCGGATCCCGGCGACCGGGAGCCGACGGCCGCGCCGGCGGGCAGTGCTGGCTCGGGGGGACGACCCCCCCACACCCCCCCGGGAGAGGCTGGCTCGGGGGGACGACCCCCCCACACCCCCCCGGGAGGGCACCGCCCGACGGCCGGGCCCGGTGACCCCGTGTCCGCGCTGCGGGCCGGTTACCGGCGGTGGCTGCTCCAGCTCGCGGCCAGGGACCTGACCGGAGCCGCCACGTTCGAAGAGGTCGGCACCGAGCTGGCGGACCTGGCGGCCGCCGCGCTCGATGCCGCCCTGGCGATCGCCCGGTCGCAGCTGTCCCCGGGGGCGGCGCCGGCCCGGCTGGCGGTGATCGCCATGGGCAAGTGCGGGGCTCGCGAGCTGAACTACGCGAGCGACGTCGACGTGATCTTCGTGGCGGCAGCGCCGGAGGAGGGCGCACCAACGGGAGAAACCGGGGAAGGCGCCGCGCTGCGGACCGCCACCCAGCTCGCGGCGGCTGCCATCCGGGCCTGCTCGCAGTCCACGGCGGAAGGGCCGCTGTTCCCGGTGGACCCGAACCTCCGGCCGGAGGGCCGCAACGGCCCGCTCGTGCGCACCCTGGCCAGCCACCTCGCCTACTACCAGCGGTGGGCGAAGACCTGGGAGTTCCAGGCCCTGCTCAAGGCCCGGCCGGTGGCCGGGGACCTGGCACTCGGCCGGGCGTACACCGAGGCGCTGCTGCCGATGGTGTGGCAGGCCGCCCAGCGCGACAACTTCGTCGCCGACGTGCAGGCGATGCGACGGCGCGTGGTCGGCGCGCTGCCGGCCGGCGAAGCCGGCCGGCAGCTCAAGCTGGGACCCGGCGGGCTCCGGGATATCGAGTTCGCCGTCCAGTTGCTGCAGCTGGTGCACGGCCGGACGGACGAGTCGCTGCGGGTGTCAGCGACCCTGCCCGCGCTGGCGGCCCTGGCCGACGGCGGCTACGTCGGCCGGGAGGACGCGGGCCGGCTGGCGGCGGCGTACCGGTTCCTGCGCGCCGTCGAGCACCTGCTTCAGCTGCGGAACCTGCGGCGGACCCACACCCTGCCCGAGGACCCGGCGGCGCTGCGCTGGCTGGGCCGGGCGCTGCGCGGCTCCGCCGCCGGGTCACCGGGCCGCCGGGCCGACCCGGCCGAAGAGGTTCTCCGGCAGTGGCGGCAGCACGCGGGCGAGGTCCGGCGGCTGCACGAGAAGCTGTTCTACCGGCCGCTGCTGGATGCGGTCGCGCGGCTGCCCGGGGAGGCCGCCCGGCTCACCCCGGCGGCGGCCCGGGCCCGGCTGGAAGCGCTGGGATACGCCGACCCGGCCGGCGCGCTGAACCACATCGAGGCGCTGACGGCGGGCGTGTCGCGGCGGGCGGCGATCCAGCGCACGCTGCTGCCGCTGATGCTGGGCTGGTTCACCGCCGCGGCGCAGCCCGACGCCGGGCTGCTGGCCTTCCGCCAGGTCAGCGACGCGCTCGGGAACAGCCCGTGGTACCTGCGGCTGCTGCGCGACGACCTGACCGTGGCCCAGCGGATGGCTCGCGTGCTCGCGGCCAGCCGGTACGCCACCGACCTGCTGCTGCGGCAGCCGGACATGGTGGCGATCCTGAGCGGGGACGCCGAGACCGAGCCCAGGCCCGCGGCCGAGCTGCGGGCCGAGGCCGAGGCTGCGGTGCGCAGGCATGACCAGCCGGAGGACGTGGTCGCGGCGATCCGGGCGCTGCGCCGCCGGGAACTGCTCCGGATCGCCGTCGGCGACCTGCTCGGCCGGTCCGGGATCGAGCGGACCGGCGAGGCCCTCACCTCGGTGACGGCCGTCACCATCGAGGCGGCGCTCCAGGTCGCGGCCAGGTCGGTGGCGCAGGCGCGGGGCCCGCTGCCGACCCGGGTCTGCGTGGTGGCGATGGGCCGGTTCGGCGGGCACGAGACCGGCTACGGCAGCGACGCCGACGTGATGTTCGTGCACGACCCGCTGCCGGGCGCGCAGGAGCAGGCCGCGACCAGCGCCGCGCACGCGGTCGCGGAGGAACTGCGGGCGCTGCTCGCCCGCCCCGCCCCCGACCCGCCGCTGCTGGTCGACCCCGGCCTGCGGCCGGAGGGCCGGCAAGGCCCGCTGGTCCGCACCCTCGCCTCCTACCGAGCCTACTATCAGCGCTGGTCGGGGCCGTGGGAGGCGCAGGCGCTGCTGCGGGCCGAGCCTGCCGCCGGCGATGCGGGGCTGGGGGAGCGGTTCGCCGCCATGGCTGATGACTTCCGCTATCCGGCGGGCGGCATCGGAGACGATTCCGTTCGGGAAATCCGCCGGATCAAGGCGCGGATGGAGTCCGAACGGATGCCGCGCGGGGTGGACCCGGCATCCCACCTCAAGCTCGGCCCGGGCGGGCTGTCTGACGTGGAGTGGGTGGTGCAGTTGCTGCA
>DASQSC010000391.1:0-7986 GCA_035642555.1 Streptosporangiaceae bacterium
GGCGCGGTCTCGTTCCGCTACCGCTCGGGGGAGCAGCGCAACGGAGTGCCGGTCGACGAGGCGGTGGCCGAGATCGTGGCGGCGGTCGCGGACCGGATCCAGGTCTGACATGACTGATCCGCAGGACGGCGCGGGGATCCCGGACGGCTTCCAGCGGCTGTGGATGCCGCACCGGATGGCCTATATCAAGGGCGAGAACAAAGTCACCGGCGATGACCAGGCAGACTGCCCGTTCTGCCAGATCCCGCACATGAGCGACGAGGACGGGCTGATCGTCGCGCGCGGGAGGCTCGTGTACACGGTGCTGAACCTGTACCCCTACAACGCCGGGCACCTCATGGTCTGCCCGTACCGGCACGTGGCCGACTACACCGCCCTGGACCAGCCGGAGACCGCGGAGCTGGCCGCCCACACCAAGCTCGCCATGACGGCGCTGCGCACGGCGTCGGGCGCGCAGGGGTTCAACATCGGCATGAACATGGGCTCGGTGGCGGGCGCGGGCGTCGCCGCCCACCTCCACCAGCACATCGTGCCCCGGTGGGGCGGCGACACGAACTTCATGCCGGTGGTGGCCGGCACCAGGGTGCTGCCGCAGCTGCTGCGCGACACCCGCAAGCTCGTCGCCGAAGCCTGGCCGGAGCAGGAGGAAACCAGCCAGGCCTGACGGGCGCAGCCGGGGCGCGGTGACCGGGGCCTACTGCGAGTCCTTGACCACCTTGTCGGCCAGATGCGACGGCAGCGGTTCGTAACGCAGGTAGGAACGGGAGAACGCGCCGGTCCCATGTGACAGCGCGCGCAGGTCGATCGCGTACCGGATGATCTCGAGCTCCGGGATCTCGGCCTTGACCAGGGTCCGGCCGCCCGCGACCGGCTCGGTGCCGATCACCCGGCCGCGCCGGGATGACAGGTCCGACATCACGGCGCCCACGTAGTCGTCATCCACCAGCACCGACACCTCGTCCACCGGCTCCAGCAGCTGGACCTTCGCCTTCTCGGCCGCGTCCCGCAGCGCGGCCCGGCCCGCCTTCTGGAACGCCATGTCGGAGGAGTCGACCGAGTGCGCCTTGCCGTCGAACAGCGTCACCCTGATGTCCACCATCGGGTACCCGGCCAGCACTCCCTGCTCCATCTGGGCCCGGACGCCCTTCTCGACCGAGGGGATGAACTGGCGCGGCACCACGCCGCCGACGATCTTGTCGACGAACTCCAGCCCGCTACCGGACGGCAGCGGCTCCACCTCGATGTGGCATACCCCGTACTCGCCGTGCCCGCCGGTCTGCTTGACGTTCCGGCCCAGCCCCTGCGCCTTGCCGGCCACCGTCTCCCGCAGCGGCACCCGCAGCTCGGTGGTCTCCACCTCGACCCCGTACCGGGACGACAGCCGGTCCAGCAGCACGTCGGCGTGGGCCTCGCCCATGCACCACAGCACCAGCTGGCGGGTCTCGGAGTTGTTCTCCAGCCGCAGCGTGGGATCCTCCGCCACCAGCCGGCCGAGCGCCTGCGACAGCTTGTCCTCGTCGGCCTTGGACTTGGCCCGGATCGCCACCGGCAGCAGCGGCTCCGGCATCTGCCAGGCCTCCATCAGCAGCGGCCGCTCCTTGGCCGACAGGGTGTCCCCGGTCTCCGCGCTGGCCAGCTTGGCCACGGCACAGATGTCGCCGGCCACGCAGGCGGCCGCTGGCCGCTGCTGCTTGCCGAGCGGCGAGGTGAGCGCGCCGATCCGCTCGTCGGCGTCGTGGTCGGCGTGCCCGCGGTCGGCAAGCCCGTGCCCGGACACGTGCACGGTCAGGTCGGGGCTGAGCGTGCCGGAGAAGACCCGCACCAGGCTGACCCGGCCCACGTACGGGTCCGAGTTGGTCTTGATCACCTCGGCCAGCAGCGGGCCGCCCGGGTCGCAGGCGAGGCCGCCGGCCGCCTTGCCGTCGACGGTGGTCACGGCGGGCATCGGGTGCTCGTCGGGGGCCGGGAACGCCTGGGTCATTACCTCGAGCACCTCGGCCAGGCCGATCCCGTGCGTGCTGGCGGAGGCGAGCACCGGGAAGAAGCTGCCCCGGGCGACCGCCGTCTCCAGGTCCGCGATCAGCACCTTGGGGTCGATCTGCGCCGGGTCCTCCAGGTACTTGTCCATGAGGGTCTCATCCTCGCTCTCCTGGATGATCCCTTCGATCAGCGTGCCGCGCAGCTCCTCGGCCCGGTCGGTGTCGGCCGGATCGGGATCCCGCTCGTCCCTGCTGCCGCCCGAGTAGTCGAACAGCCGCCCCGACAGCAGCCCGATCAGCCCGCTGACCTCGCCCCCGCTCCCGCTCACCGGCAGGTACAGCGGCGCGACCGCGTCCCCGAACGCGCTCTGGCAGGCGGCGAGCGCCGCGTCGAAGTCGGCGCGCTGGTGATCAACCTTGGTGATGACCACGGCCCGGGGCATCCCGACCTTCGCGCATTCCTCCCACAGCATCCGCGTCAGGCCGTCCACCCCGTCGGTGGCGGGCACGGCGAACAGCGCGGCGTCGGCGGCCCGCAGGCCCGCCCGCAGGTCACCGGTGAAGTCGGCGTAGCCGGGGGTGTCGAGCAGGTTCACCTTGATCCCGGCATGGGTGAGCGGCGCCAGGGTCAGGTTCACCGAGCGCTGCTGCCTGATCTCGACCTCGTCGAAGTCGCTGACGGTGGACCCGTCCTCCACCCGGCCGGTCCGCTGGATCGCGCCCGTGGCCGCCAGCAGCGCCTCAACCAGCGTGGTCTTGCCTGCCCCGGAGTGGCCGACCAGCGCGACGTTGCGCACTTCGCCTGGCTGGTCGGCCGCTGGTACCGCGCCCGCTGCCGCCGGGCCCTTCTTGTCTGACATCCTCGTCGACCTCCTGCCGGTCCGTTCAGCTGCGTCACGACCAGCCTTTACCTGCCGGCCACCCGGCGACAAGTCCCCTGCCTGAATCGTCCCTCCTGCCGCCTCCGCCAGTAGGATTCCAGGGCCATGCTGAACGTGCTGCGGCCCTTTTTCGCCCGCCTGCTGACCCCGGTCGGCCAGGTGCTGTCACGCACGCCGGTCAGCCCCAACGCGATCACGATCACCGGCACCGTCGGGGTGTCAGCGGGCGCGCTGGCGCTGTTCCCCTCCGGTCACCTGTTCGCCGGGACCATGGTCTGCACCGGGTTCGTCTTCGCGGACATGCTGGACGGGATCCTGGCCCGGCTGAAGGGGACCAGCGGGGCGTGGGGCGCGTTCCTCGACTCCACCCTGGACCGGATCGCCGACGCGGCGGTCTTCGCCGGCCTCGCGATCTACCTGACCCGCAGCCACCAGGGCCCGCTGGCCCTGGTGGCATTGTTCTGCCTGGTGACAGGCGGGCTGGTGTCCTATGCCAAGGCGCGGGCTGAAGGGGTCGGGGTGCGCTGCGATGTGGGCATCGCCGAGCGCTCGGAACGGATGCTCATCGCGCTGGTGTGCGCGGGCCTGTCCGGGCTCGGCGTCCCGTTCGTGCTGGCGGTGGGGCTGTGGGCACTGGCCGTGCTGAGCACGGTGACGTTTGGCCAGCGGATGCTGCTGGTACACCGTGAGACCCGGGCCCGCGGCGCGGCGCCGGGAGGTCGGCCGGGGCCGGTTGGCCGGGGAGACGGAGCGGGGGAAGCAGAGCCGGACCAGGGAAGGGACAGGGCGTGAGCCGGACGAAGGACTGGCTGGCGGACAGCGCCTACGCGCTGGGATGGTCGCTGGTGTGCCGGATGCCCGAATCCTGGGCGCGGTGGCTGTTCGAGCGCGCTGCCGACATCGCCTGGCGCCGGCAGGGGCCGCGGGTGCAGGTGCTGGAGGCCAACCTGGGCCGGACCGGCGGCGGCCAGCACACCGGCAAGCAGCTGCGGGCCTTGTCCCGGCGGGCCATGCGCTCCTATGCCCGGTACTGGCTGGAGGTATTCCGGCTGCCGGTGATCAGCCGGGAGCGGATCGTGGCCGACATGCGCTCGATCGGGGAGGAGCAGACCGCGCTCGGCCACCTCAAGGCCGGCCGTGGCGTGGTGTTCGCGCTCCCGCACATGGGCAACTGGGAGCACGCCGGGGCGTGGATCATCGCCGTTGGCGCCGGCCGCTTCACCACGGTGGCGGAACGGCTCAAGCCGGAGTCGGTCTACGAGCGGTTCGTCGCGTTCCGGGAAGGGCTCGGCATGGAAGTGCTGCCGGCCACCGGCGGCGTCAGCCGGTTCGGGGTGCTGGCCCAGCGGCTGCGGGCCGGGAACCTGGTGTGCCTGCTGGCCGACCGGGATGTCACCGGCAGCGGCATCGAGGTGGAATTCTTCGGGGAGAAGGCCCGCATGATGGCCGGGCCCGCGGCGCTGGCAGTACAGACGGGGGCCGCCCTCATGCCGGTCACGCTCTGGTTCGAGGGGCCCTACTGGGCCGCGCACATCCACGAGGAGATCCCGGTGCCGGCCGCCGGGAGCCGCCGGGAGCAGGTGGCCGCCATGACGCAGCAGCTCGCGCGGGTATTCGAGCAGGCGATCAACGCTCACCCGGAAGACTGGCACATGCTGCAGCGGGTGTTCGTGGCCGACCTCGACCCGGCCCGCCTCTCCGCCGCGGTAGCGGCCGGGAAGGGGATGCTCAACGGCGAGGCCGTCCCCGGGGGCGGGGCAGGCACCGGCGACGGCGCCGGACGCGGGGCCGACGGCACCGCCGGGACCGACGGCGCCCACGGGACCGGGGACTCGCCGTGAAGGTCGGCATCGTCTGCCCCTACACCTGGGACGTCCCTGGCGGGGTGCAGCAGCATGTGCGGGACCTGGCCGAGGCGCTGATCGGGCTCGGCCACGAGGTCTCGGTGATCTCGCCAGCCGACGACGAGCGCCCGCTGCCCGGCTATGTGGTCCCGGCCGGGCGGGCCGTCCCGGTCCCTTACAACGGCTCGGTGGCGCGGCTGGCGTTCGGCTTCCTGTCAGCGGCCCGGGTCCGCCGCTGGGTCAGGGAGGGCGCGTTCGACGTGCTGCACGTGCACGAGCCCGCCGCGCCCAGCCTGTCGCTGCTGGCCTGCTGGGTGGCGGACGGCCCGATCGTGGCGACCGTCCATACCGCGATGCCGCGGTCCCGGGTGCTGCACGCCGCCAACCCGGTGCTGCAGACCGCGCTGGAAAAAATCAGCGGCCGGATCGCGGTGTCGGAGGCCGCGCGCACCACGCTGGTCGAGCACATGGGCGGGGACGCGGTGCTCATCCCGAACGGGGTGACCGTGCGCCGGTTCGAGCACGCGCGGCCGCTGCCGGACTGGCCGGGACCGGGCGGTGCGCTCGGGTTCCTGGGCCGGCTCGAGGAGCCGCGGAAAGGGCTGGACGTGCTGCTCCGCGCGTTCCGGCGGCTGGGCGAGGCCCGCCCGGGGCTGCGGCTGCTCATCGCCGGGCCGGGTGACGCCGGGGAGGCGCTCGGCCGGCTTCCCGCCCCGCTGCGGGAACGGGTGGTGCTGCTGGGCGAGGTGAGCGAGGAAGACAAGGCCCGCATCTACCGGTCGGTGGACGTCTTCTGCGCGCCCAACACCGGCGGCGAGAGCTTCGGCATCGTGCTCGCCGAGGCGATGGCGGCCGGGGCCCCGATCGCGGCCAGTGACCTGGACGCGTTCCGGCAGGTGCTGCGCGGCGGCCGGGCGGGCGAGCTGTTCGCCACCGGCGACCCCGCTGCCCTGGCGGAGGCGGCCGGGCGGCTGCTCGACGACCCGGCGCTGCGGGCGCGGCTGTCTGCCGCCGCGGCGGAGGCGGTCCGTGCCTACGACTGGCCGGTGATTGCCAGGGACGTGGTGAAGGTCTACGAGGCGGTGGTGCCGGCCGCCGGGACGGTCGCGGTGGCGCTGTGAGCGGCGCACGCGAAGCAGGCGGAGAAGCGAACCTAGGGGGACTGCGCAGCGCACACGCAGCGGGCGACGCGAACCGGCGGCGCTGTGCCGGCGACGGGTACCGTGACGGCTGGTGATGTCCCGTGCTGACCAACATCATCATTGTCATCGCAGCGGCCATCCTGCTGGGCGTGTACGTGTCCTGGCGGGCGGGCCGGCTCGACCGGCTGCACGCCCGGGTGGAGGCGGCCCGCGCGGCGCTGGACGCCGCGCTGGTGCGGCGCAGCTCGGTGGCCCTGGAACTGGCCGCCTGCGGCCTGCTCGACCCGGCGACCAGCGTGCTCATCGCCGGGGCGGCGCATGACGCGCGGGCCGCTGGCGCCCCGGACGAGCTGGCCGAGAGCGACCTGACCAGGGCACTGCGCGCGGCCACGGGCCAGCCGGGGTTCCGGGCCGCGGTCTCCGCCCGCGGCAGCGCGGATGAGCTGCTCGCGGAGCTGGAAGCCGCCGCCCACCAGGTGTTTCTCGCCCGCAAGTTCTACAACGACGCGGTGGCCGCCACCCGGGCGGCCCGCCGCCGGTGGCTGGTCCGGGTGCTCCGGCTGGCGGGCGGAGCCCCGCTGCCTGAGTTCTTCGAGATCGACGACTCGGTGATGACCGGGACCGGCGAGGATCGGGGCGCCGACATGCCGCACTTCACCGGCTGAGGCTGCGCCTACCATGGAAGGACAGCGAGCGCCGAGTGAATGAGGTTCAGCGTGTCTGTCAATGCCACCCCCAGTGACGGGAACAGCGCCGTTACCCCGCCCGGATCGCCCGGTGCGGTGACCGGGACGGCGCGGGTCAAGCGAGGCATGGCTGACATGCTCAAGGGCGGGGTGATCATGGATGTGGTCACGCCCGACCAGGCCAAGATCGCCGAGGACGCGGGCGCGGTGGCGGTGATGGCGCTGGAGCGGGTGCCCGCCGACATCCGGGCGCAGGGCGGGGTGGCCAGGATGAGCGACCCGGACATGATCGAGAAGATCATGGCGGCGGTCTCTGTCCCGGTGATGGCCAAGTGCCGGATCGGCCACTTCGCCGAGGCGCAGGTGCTGCAGGCGATCGGGGTCGACTACATCGACGAGTCGGAGGTGCTGACGCCCGCCGACGAGGCGCATCACGTGGACAAGTGGGCGTTCACGGTCCCGTTCGTGTGCGGCGCCACCAGCCTCGGCGAGGCGCTGCGGCGGCTGGGCGAGGGCGCGGCCATGATCCGGTCCAAGGGCGAGGCCGGCACCGGCAACGTGGTCGAGGCGACCAGGCACATGCGCCAGATCGCCGGGGAGATCCGGCGGCTGGCCGGGCTGCGCACCGACGAGCTGTTCGCCGCCGCCAAGGAGCTGGCAGCCCCCTACGAGCTGGTGGCCGAAGTGGCCCGGGCCGGCCGGCTGCCAGTGGTGCTGTTCACCGCCGGCGGCATCGCCAGCCCTGCCGACGCGGCCATGATGATGCAGCTCGGCGCCGACGGCCTGTTCGTCGGCTCGGGGATCTTCAAGGCCGGTGACCCGGCCCGCCGGGCCGAGGCCATCGTCAAGGCCACCACCTTCCACGACGACCCCGACGTGGTCGCGAAGGTCTCGCGGGGCCTGGGCGAGGCGATGACCGGGATCAGCCTGGACACGCTGCCGCCCCAGCAGCACTACGCCAGCCGCGGCTGGTAGGCCCTGACGCCTGGCCGTGGCCGGCATAACCCCCGGGAGCGTGACAGATTGTTCGAGAGGTTCACCGACCGGGCGCGCCGGGTTGTGGTGCTGGCGCAAGAGGAAGCCAGGCTGCTCGACCACAACTACATCGGCACCGAGCATCTGCTG
Organism: Streptosporangiaceae bacterium; assembly: GCA_035642555.1. GTDB lineage: Bacteria > Actinomycetota > Actinomycetes > Streptosporangiales > Streptosporangiaceae > JAIRTY01. The sequence goes on from DASQSC010000391.1 coordinate 7,658, forward strand.
CTCGGCCTCATCCACGAGGGCGAGGGCGTCGCGGCCAGGGCCCTGCGCGAGCTGGACATCGGCCTTGACACCGTGCGGAGCCAGGTGCTGGAGATCATCGGCCGTGGCCAGCAGCCGCCGCAGGGGCACATCCCGTTCACCCCCCGGGCCAAGAAGGTGCTCGAGCTGTCGCTGCGGGAGGCCAAGAACCTGGGCCACAACTACATCGGCACCGAGCACATCCTGCTGGGCCTGATCCGGGAGGGTGACGGGGTGGCCGCGCAGGTGCTCGTCAAGCTCGGCGGGGAGCTGAACCGGGTCCGCCAGCAGGTGATCCAGCTGCTGCACGG
>DASQSC010000392.1:0-4796 GCA_035642555.1 Streptosporangiaceae bacterium
CACGCCGGCATGAGCCGGGTACCGTTCCCAGGCCGCCTCGCTCAGCAGCCGCGCCACCAGCGCGCCGCGCAGCATGGCCCGGGCCGCCTTCGCGCCCGCGGCCGTCAGGCCCGCCTCGCGCGCATACGACTCCAGCAGCACCGCGAGGCCGTCGCGGTAGTCGTCCGGCCCGAAATCGGCCAGCCCGGCCAGCCGGGTGGCGGCGGCATGGAGGCCGTCCGCGGTGCCGATGCCGTCAGGCTCGCTCACCGAAGCCCCGCTCACTGGTGGAACTCGCCGCAGTTGACGTCCAGGCACTGGCCGGTGATGGCCGCGGCCATCGGGGACGCCAGGAACACCACCGCGTCAGCGACCTGGGCCGGCTCCGGCAGCCTGCGCAGGTCCGTGGTGGCCGCGGTCTCGTCGTACACCTGCTGCCGGTCCACCCCCCGCTGCTTCGCCAGGTGGCCGAAATACGACTGCAGGGTGCTGCCCCAGATCCAGCCAGGTGCCACCGAGTTGACCCGGACGCCCTGCGGGCCGAGCTCGGTGGCCAGGCTCTGGGCCAGCGCGAGCAGCGCGGACTTGGCCATCTTGTAGCCGCCAAAGGTGACCCGGGAGTGCCGCAGCACCGCGGAGTTGATCATCACGACCGAGCCGCGGCTGCTGGCGAGAGCGGGTGTCAGCAGCCGGGTCAGCCGGAGCGCGGCGAGCGCGTTGGTCTCGAACGCGGCCCGGATGGCGTCCAGGCCGGTCTCGGCGAGCGGGGCCAGCGGCGGGATCGCGAACGCGTTGTGCACCACGGTGTCGACGCGGCCGAAGGCGGCCAGCGCGGCCTCGGCGAGGCGGGCGGCGGCCGCTTCGCCGGTGACGTCGGCGGGGACGGGCACCGCCCGGCGGCCGAGTGCGGTCACCTCCTTGGCCACGTCGTCGAGCCGGGATGCGGTACGGGCGGCGAGCACCAGGTCGGCCCCGGCCTCGGCGCTGCGGACGGCGATGGCGCGGCCCAGATCCGGGCCCACTCCGGTGACCAGGACCACCTTGCCCGCCAGCAGCGGGCCGGCCGGCGGGCCCGTCATCCCAGCATCCGCCGGGCCACAGCGGCCTGGCGGGCCGCGATCCGCTCTGCGTGCTCCTTGGGCGTTACCCGCGCCTGCTGGTAGTGGGGGAGCAGCCGGGACAGGTCAGCGAACGGGACCACCTCCGCCCTCGGGCCGTCCGCCGGCCCGAGGGCACGGGTCAGCCGCTGCCACCGGAGCTGGACATAGCCGCGCCGGTGGCCGGTGGTCTCCAGCCAGTTGGCGACGCCAGGGTCCCGCTCGCTGATCACGAAGCGCAGCTTGCCGTCCGGGTCCGTGCGCGCCTGCTCGGCGGTGAGGCTGGTCTGGTGGTTGATGTAGTCCAGCGACACGTACCAGCTGCTGCCGAGCTGGATTCCCTGATACGGGGCGACGCTGCGCGGGGCAGCGGGGACGGTCACGATCATCGCCTGGTCGCCGTCCAGCTCGAAGTGGCCGGCCGAGGAGAACTGGCTGGCGAGGCCGCCCGGGGTGGGACGGGGCCCGGTCAGCGTGTTCGGCGGCAGGGTGAGATAGAACCGTTCCGGAAAGGCGAGGAATGTCCGTAGCCGCGACAGCAGGATCTTGCCGGCCACCGCGTAGCGCTTGCCCAGCGCGGCGGTGTCCGGCACGGCGGGCGCGCGGCCGGCCCGGTCGGCCCGGCGGATGGCGATGTCGCCGCGCCGCTCGGTGTCCCAGTTGCTGTAGACCTCGCGGACGACGAGCATGGCCGAGCCCGGGCCGAGCGTGAAGTAGCCGGGCCGGGGACTGCCGCGGGGCGGGCCGAACCGCAGCTCGAACGACCCGTCGGCGGCGACGGTGATCGCCCGGTCGTCGAACGCGCTCAGGCTGTCCGGCACGCTGGCCGGGGAGTAGTCGCCGTTCAGCACCTGGAAGCTCAGGTCGGTGGTGGTGCCGCGGTGCCCGGTCACCACGTATTCCGCGTCGTCGCGCAGGTAGGAGTGGAAGTACAGGGCATCCGGGTTGTCGAGGCCCAGCTTGGTGTAGGGGCCGGTGGAGGCGACGAAGTACGGGAAGTCGCGCTGGTAGGCCCAGGCCAGCTGGAGCGCGCCCCGGATGCTCCCGGCGAGGTAGTCGTATCCCTCGGCCAGGTCCGCCTCGGTCTCGACGTGCGGCGCGCCGGCGATGATCTGCTCCGCTTCGGCCAGCGCCGCCGCGAACGGCTCGGTGACCATCACGCCTGAGCAGGCTCGGGTGCCCAGCGGTTGGCGGTGAGCTGGAAGCTCGGCAGGTCGTCCAGGGACATCATCGCCTCGTAGGTGCGCACGTAGCCCGTGTGCGCGATCCGCCACTGCCCGTCCCGTTCCCGGGCGTACCGGTCCTCGTAGAACGCGGCGCCCGTGATGACCACCCGGTACCGGGTGGCGATCACGGTGTCCTGGAAGGACCAGGTGCCAGCGGCGGTGTCCCCGTCGACGGTGATCTCCGGCTGGCTGGCGGCGTGGACGGTGATGATGTCCCGGCCCAGGCTCCCGCGCAGGAACGCGACGATCTCGTCCCGGCCGGTCAGGTCGATCGGCTCGCCGCCCAGCGCCGGCGTGCCGTAGCTGGCGGTGGCCCCGGCCGTGAACGTGTCCCCGATCTCATCCCACCGCTTGAGGTCGACGCACCGGAGATACCGGTACTTGAGCTGGCGGATCTGTTCCAGCGCGGCATGGTCCATGGGGTCAGCGTCCCGGCTCGATGGACATTCCGCAAGAACCTGTTCTAGTTTTTTCGTGCCAGCCCACCCGGAGGTCCCGTGCGCTTCTGTTACGCCGAGTCCATGACAGACCCGTCGTTCTACGCCCCGCTGGCCCGCGCGGCCGAGGAGGCGGGGTACGACTCGATGGCGGTGCCCGACAGCATCTGCTACCCGTTGCACTCCGACAGCAGGTACCCGTTCAATCCGGACGGCAGCCGCGATTTCCTCGAGGACAAGCCGTTCCTCGATCCGTTCGCGCTCATCGGCGCGCTGGGCGCCGTCACCGCCCGGCTGCGCTTCCTCACCTTCGTGCTCAAGCTGCCGGTACGCAGCCCGGTGCTGGTGGCCAAGCAGGCGACCTCCGCCGCCGTGCTGACCGGCAACCGGCTGCTGCTGGGCGTGGGGACCAGCCCCTGGCGCGAGGACTACGACGTGACCGGCGTGCCGTGGGAGCGGCGCGGCCAGCGGATGGACGAGGAGATCGCGATCATCCGGGGCCTGTCGGCAGGCGGGTACTTCGAGCACCATGGCGAGATCTTCGACCTGGCGCCGGTCAAGATCGCCCCGGTGCCCACGGCACCGGTCCCCATCCTGATCGGGGGTCACGGCGAGGCCGCGCTCCGCCGCGCGGCCCGGGACGGGGATGGCTGGCTGCACGGCGGCGGCGACCCGGCGGACCTGCCCCGGCTGCTGAGCCGGCTCGCCCGGCTGCGGGAAGAGGCCGGTACCGCCGCGCGGCCGTTCCAGATCCATGTCATCTCGCTGGACGCCTACCAGCCGGCCGGGGTGCGGCGGCTGGCCGGTCAGGGCGTGACGGACGTGATCGTCGGTTTCCGGTGGCCGTACCGGGCGGGCCCCGACACCGAGCCGCTCGCCGAGAAGATCGGCAAGCTGCGCCGCTACGCCGACGAGGTCATCGCGAACGTGAACGGCTGAAGCCAGGGCCGGCCCGGTACGGTCCGGCCCGTCCGGTCAGCACCTCCGGGCCGCATGTCCGCCAGCCCGCCGGTCAGCGCAGCAGCAGCCGGGCAGCGAGTTCCAGGTGGCTGCTCACGTCGTCGGCGGAGGCACGGCGGGTCACCCAGGCGACCAGGTTCGACAGCCACACATCGCCGATGATGCGGGCGATGGCGCGCTCGTCCGCGGTCGGCTCGCCCTCGTGCATGGCCTTGGTGAGCATCTGCTCCATCAGCCGAGCCACGGCGTTGACCTCAGCCGCCGCGCTCGGGTCGGCGAACATGAACGCCCGGGTCATGGCCTCGGCCAGCATCGGGTCGCGCTGCATGAGTCGGGTCACCCGGCCCAGCACGAACAGCATCCGCTCGTATGGCGTGTCACCGGGGATCGTGACCCGGTCCAGCTTCTCCTGGGTCCGCTCGAACTCCCGCGCCAGGCCGGACACCAGCAGGTGAATCTTGGACGGGAAGTACCGGTAGAGCGTGCCGAGCGCGACGTTGGCGTGGTCGGCCACGGCCCGCATCTGCACGGCGTCGTAGCCGCCCTTGGACGCCAGCGCCAGGGTGGCGTCCAGGATCCGCTTGCGGCGGTCGCGCTGGGCCGCCGAGGCGAGCTCGCCGTCGGCGGCGGCGCCGGGAGTGCCGATGGTACCTGTTCTCGGCGTGGCCATTCGGTCCCCTCGTCTCCGCGTGTCGTGGCGCGCAGTTATGCCACTCAGCGTAGCAACGGACGGCTCCCGCTGCCGCCCAGGCGCGCTGGCAAGCTGGCCCACCGACGCTATAACGTGTTCTAATTCTGTCAGCCGCTACGGGCAGGCCGCCGCCCGGAAGGGGACAACTCCGTGCCGATCGCTGCCACCGAGGAGCAACGGGCGCTGCAGGCATCGATCCGTGACTGGGCGAAACGGGCGGGCCCGCTCGCCATCGTCCGCGGTCTCGAGCCCGGCCCGGGCAGGGCCGGCGGCGAGCCAGCCGGGCCCGCGGCTCCCGCCGCCGCGGACGGCTGGCCGTGCTGGCGTGACCTGGCCGGCCTCGGCGTGTTCTCGATCGCGATCCCGGCAGCCGCGGGCGGGGCCGGCGGCACCGTCGCCGACCTGG
>DASQSC010000393.1:0-3074 GCA_035642555.1 Streptosporangiaceae bacterium
CTGGGGCTGCCGCACCTGCGGCCGGGCGCGCGGGTGCCCAGCGACGTGCTCGAGCACGTGGTCGCGCTGTACACCGAGCTGCGCAGGCAGCACACGCGGCCGACCGCTACCCCCGAGGAGGCCAGGCTCGCCAACGCCGAGCTGCGGGCGGCCATGCGCGAGCGGGACAACTACTTCGAGCCGATCGAGCGGGCGGCAGCGGCGGCGCTGGATGCCGCCGGGTACCGGGGAGGCGCGCTGTCGCAGGGAACGCTGCTCGGCATCGTCACCCACCATGGCTTCACCGTCCGGTACGTGTCGGACCTGCCCCGCTCCGCGCGGTCGGTCACCGACCTGCGGCACCAGCGCATCTACCTCAAGCAGGAGCCGATCGGCGCGCACTCGCCGCGCACCATCCTGCTGCAGACGCTCGGGCACTTCGTGCTCGGCCACGACGTGCCCGGTGACTTCGCGGACTTCCTGCGGCAGCGGGTGGAGGCGAACTACTTCGCGGCGGCGGTGCTGATGCCCGAGCGGTCGGCGGTGACGTTCCTGGCCGAGGCCAAACAGGCGCGGGAGCTGTCGGTGGAGGACCTGCGCGACGTGTACTCGGTCTCCTATGAGATGGCCGCGCACCGGTTCACCAACCTGGCCACCCACCACCTCGGCCTGCCGTGCCACTTCGTCAAGAACGACGAGGGCGGGATCATCTACAAGGCGTACGAGAACGACGGCCTGGTCCTGCCCGCCGATGACGCCACCGGCGCGATCGAGGGCCAGCGGATGTGCCGCAAGTGGTCCGGGCGGCAGGTGTTCGCCTCCGCCGACCCCTTCTCGCCGTACTTCCAGTACTCCGATACGCCATCCGGAACGTACTTCTGCGTGGCTCACGTCGATCCCGGCCGCGAGCGCGGCTTCGCGATAACCCTGGGCACGCCGTACGAGCACTCCCGCTGGTTCCGGGGGCGGGAGACGACCCGGCGGAACGTGTCGAGGTGCCCGGACGAGGACTGCTGCCAGCGCCCGCCAGCCATGCTCGCCGGCCGCTGGGAGGGCATGGCCTGGCCCTCGGCCCGGGCCCACTCCCACATCCTGTCGGCCCTGCCGACCGGCAGCTTCCCGGGCGTCGACGACACGGACGTGTATGAGTTCCTGGACCGGCACGAGGGCGACTGACAGGCGGCTACTCTGCGCTAGCCGTAGATGCTACTCTTCGGTAACATAGCCCGCAGCGGGCAGCGCCCCGCGGCAGATCCCCGAGGAGCAGCATGAGTGGTCAGGAGGGCGGCAGCGCGCCGCAGTTCTCCCTCGAACTCGGTCCCGACCTGCGCGAGATGCGTGACTGGCTGCATGCTTTCGCAGCCGACGTGATCAGGCCGGCCGCCGCCGAGTTCGACGAGCGGGAAGAGACCCCGTGGCCGGTTATCGAGGAGGCCGCCAAGATCGGGCTGTACTCCCTGGACTTCTTCAGCCATCAGTGGCTGGAGACCAGCGGGCTCGGCATCCCCGTCGCGTTCGAGGAACTCTTCTGGGGAGACGCCGGCATCGGGCTGTCGATCGCCGGCACCGGGCTCGCCGCGGTCTCGGTGGTGGGCACCGGCACCAACGAGCAGATCGGCGAGTGGCTGCCGCAGATGTTCGGCGAGCCGGGAGACGTGAAGCTGGCCGCGTTCTGCTCCTCCGAGCCGGACGCCGGCAGCGACGTCAGCGCCATCCGGACCCGCGCGGTCTATCACGAGGCCACCGACGAATGGGAGCTGACCGGGACCAAGACCTGGGCGACCAACGGCGGCATCGCCGACGTGCACGTGGTGGTGGCGTCGGTCGAGCCGGAACTGGGCAGCCGCGGCCAGGCGACCTTCATCGTGCCGCCCGGCACGCCCGGCCTCAGCCAGGGCCAGAAGTTCCGCAAACACGGCATCCGCGCCTCGCACACCGCCGAGGTCGTGCTGGACGGCGCGCGGGTGCCCGGCCGGTGCCTGGTCGGCGGCAAGGACCGGCTGGACGAGCGGCTGGCCAGGGTGCGCGGCGGCGGGCGGAGCGGTGACCAGGCCGCCATGAAGACCTTCGAGGCGTCCCGTCCCGGGGTGGGAGCGATGGCGGTCGGCGTGGGCCGGGCGGCCGTCGAGTACGCGCGCGACTACGCCCGGGAGCGGGTTCAGTTCGGCCGCCCGATCGGGCAGAACCAGGCGGTGGCGTTCATGCTCGCCGATATGCAGGGGGCGGTGGACGCGGCGCGGCTGCTGGTGTGGCGCGCGGCCTGGATGGCGCGAAACGGCGTATCGTTCACCAATGCCGAGGGCTCAATGTCTAAGCTGGTCGCGGCGGAGACCGCGGTCAGGGTGACCGAGCAGGCCATCCAGGTGCTCGGCGGCAACGGGTACACCCGTGACTACCCGGTTGAGCGCTGGCACCGGGACGCCAAGATCTTCACCATCTTCGAGGGCACCTCGGAGATCCAGCGCATGATCATCGGCCGCGCGGTCACCGGTCTCGACGTCCGCTAGGGCGCCCTGACGCCGGCACCCACTCAGCCGCAGGTCCCGCCGGGCATGCCCTAGTCTGGCAGCCCGGAATGTCAGCAAGGCGCGTTGCCGGTAGGTTCGGCAAGGCTGACGGGATTGCGGCGGCGCGCGATGCGCAGCGCGGGCAGGGAGGGCCTGGTGGGCGAGACGGTGGGAGCGCGCGTCGCTGGCCGCGGCGCTGCCCGTCATTCCGCTCCCGGCCGGGCCTGGCGGCTCCGGTGGTCGCCCGTGGCAGCCGTGATCGTGGCGGCGGTGGCGCTGGCGCTGGCTCTCCGCGCCTATGAGCTTGCGCGTCCCGGTTACCTGCTGGGGGTGACTGAGTATGACGATGGGCCGTATTTCGGGTCGGCGGTGCGGCTGATTTCGGGGGTGTTGCCGTACAAGAGCTTTGTGGTGGTGCAGCCGCCGGGGATCACGCTGCTGATGGTGCCGGCGGCGGCGATCGGCAAGATCACCGGGTCGACCGCCACCGGAATGGCGATCGGCCGCATTCTCACCTCGCTCGCGTCGGTGGCCGGGGTGGTGCTGGCGGGGTTGTGGGTGCGGCACCGGGGGGTGCTGGCGGTGCTG
>DASQSC010000394.1:0-4404 GCA_035642555.1 Streptosporangiaceae bacterium
TCGCCCCGGTGCGGTTGCGGTCGGCCAGCAGCCGCACCGGCAGCAGCGGGTGGCCGGTGCGGGTCTCAATGACCGCGAACGCGCCCAGCAGCACCGCCGACGCCGCGAGCGATGCCACGACCTTCGCATCGCCCCAGTGGGTGGTGCCATCGGGGCTGGTGGCCGCATTGGCCAGGCCGTAGACCAAGGCGGTGACACCGCCCGTCCCGGTGATCGCACCTCCCAGGTCGAACCGGCCCCGCTGCCTCGGCGACTCCCGCAGCACCCGCGGCGCGGCCAGCGCCGCCGCCAGGCCGATCGGCACGTTGACGAATAGCACCCACCGCCACGAGGCATAGGTGGTGAGCAGGCCACCGGCGAGCAGGCCGACGGCTCCCCCGGCAACGCTCATCGCGGCGTAGACGCCCATCGCCCGGTTACGCGCTTTGCCTTCGGCGAACGTGGTGGTGATCAGCGACAGCGCGGCCGGGGCGACCAGGGCGCCCCCGAGGCCCTGGATCGCCCGGGCCGCGAGCAGCCAGGCCTGCGAGGTGGCGAACCCGCCGGCCAGCGAGGCCGCGGCAAACAGCAGCAGCCCGGCGATGAACACCTTGCGGCGGCCGAGCAGGTCGCCGGCCCGGCCGCCGAGCAGCATCAGCCCGCCGAAAGCCAGCGCATAGGAGTTGACCACCCACTCCAGGCCGGAGCCGGAAAACCCGAGCGCCCGCTGCATGTGCGGCAGGGCGACGTTGACAATGGTGGCATCCAGCAGCACCATCAGCTGCGCGGTGGCTATGACCAGCAGGGCGAGGCCGAGCCGGGGGGAAGCCGGCCGGCCCGCTACTTTCCCGGCCGCGGCCGGGGGCGCGGCCGCCGGCCTGGTTACCGGTCGTACTTGGGACATGAAAGCGACTCTCCTTAGCGGGTAGTGCAGGGCGTTTTCCTGCGCTGACCGGACGTTGCGATCACCAGGCACGGTATGAGCGGGGCACCCGGGAAGGCGTCACCCGACGGTGTACCTGGGGGTGGAACCTTTTGGGGGCGAGGTCAGCCAGCACGGTGCGGAGCCGGCCGCGGGCCCGGTGGATTCGTGACATCACGGTCCCGATCGGCGTTCCCATGATGGCCGCGGCCAGGCCGCCGTCAGCGGCGCTACGGGATGAGGCCGAGCTGGCGTGCCCGGTTGACGGCTTCGGTGCGGTTGGCCGCGCCGAGCTTGCCGAGAATGTGACTGACGTGCTTCTTGACCGTGTGGAGGGTGACCACCAGTTGCCCGGCGATAGCCGGGTTGGGGGTGCCGGCGGCCAGGAGTCCCAGGATCTCCAGTTCCCGGGCGGTGAGCGGGTCCACCAGGCCCGGGACCGCCGCAGTGGTGCCCCGTCCGGTGTCGCCGCCGCCGGACGCCCGCAGCAGGCGGGCGAGGCAGCCGAGCGGGACGCTGCGGGCAGCGGCCTGCTCCGTCCGCTGGGCGGCGACCAGCCGGGCGAGCAGGGCGTTCATGGGCGCGCCCGCATCGGCGAACACGCGGACATAGCCCTGCGGGCAGGCCAGGGTGAGCGCCCCGGCGAGTAGCTCAACCGCGGCGTTCTCATTGCCAGCCGCAGCAAGCGCCAGCGCCCGGAGCGCCTGAATCTCGGTGATGCTGCCGGCCCGTTCCTGGGCGGCCGCCGCCGCGTGCATCCGGTCCAGCAGCCCCAGTGCCTGGCCGGGCTCATCCTGGGCGAGCAGCACCCGGGCCAGCACCAGGTACTCCGGCTCCCGGCTATAGGGCGCCTCGTCGGCCGGGCTGAGGCGGCGGTCTTCCGCCCAGCGGGCCGCCTCGGCAACCTCGCCCTGGGCCAGCAGCAGCCGGGCGCGCTGTGCTGGCACCGGGTTCAGCAAGCTGGTCACCGCCGCGCCCGGCCCCGCCCGGTCGGCCTCGGCCATCGCCGCCAGCGCCCCGGCGCGGTCGCCCTGCGCCTGCCGGATCCACGCCAGCATGGCCAGGCCGGTAGCCAGCGGCGGGGTGTAGATGACCTGCCGGCATGCCGCGATGCCCGCTTCGGCATGGCGCAGGGCGGCATCCAGGTCGTCGCGCTGGTAGGCGACCTCGGCCAGGCCCACGTGGGCGATACCCGCCGCCGGGAGGGCCGGGCCGCCCGGCGGGGCGGTGATCTCCAGTACCTGCTGGTAGGTCCGGACGGCGGCATCCAGCCGGCCCTGGGCGCGCTGGACCAGGCCCAGGTAGTAGCCGCCCCACGCGGTCATGGTCGGCTCTCCGGCCGCCCGGAACCGGGCGACCCTGGAACCTATCGCGGGCTCGGCCTCGCCGAGACGGCCACGCAGCCACTCGGCCACCGCCATGCGCTCGCCGGCGAGAGAGGCCAGCATCCACTCGTCCTCGCCGACCTCACCCAGAGCCCGCGAGGCGAACGCGGTCATGCTCTCGGCGTCGCCGCGGAACTCGGCCAGGAAGGCATGCTCAAGCGCGATCGTGGCGGGGACGTTCGCGAACACGCTCGCGCCCCGCCCGACCGACGGCTCGAACGGCTCCTGCGCAGCCGGTGCGCCTGCCCACGCCCGCTCGGCTGCCTTCAGTGCGACCTCGGCCTCCTCCACCCGGCCGCCGAGCAGGGCCATCCGCCCGTCAGCAAGCAACAGCCGGGGCCGGGTGGCGACCAGTTCAGCGGGCAGTGATGCATGCCACAGCTGCAGGGTCGCTCGCTCGCTGCGCAGGTGGAGCTCGTCGGCGTACCGCTCGATCAGCCGGGCCGCCCAGACGGTGTCGCCGGCTGCGAGCGCATGCCGGACCGCGTCGCCGGCGGCCCCGTGCTCGTCGTGCCAGACAGCCGCGGCCCGGTGCAGCTCCGCGACCTGGCCGGGCCGTTCGGCCTGCAGGCGGGCCCGGAGCAGGTCAGCGAACAGGTGGTGGTAGCGCCACCAGCCACGCACCTCATCCAGCGGCAGCAGGAACAGGTTCGCCTTCTCGATCTTCTCCAGCATCGCCTGGCTTCCGGAGCGGCCGGTCACGGCATCGCACAGCGGGCCGCTCAGCCGGTCCAGGACCGAGGTCTCCAGCAGGAACTCGCGTACCTGCTCGCTCTGCCGTTCGAGGACCTCCTCGGCCAGATAGTCCAGTACGTACCGGTGGCTGCCGCTGAAGCTCGCCACGAACCGGGCCGGATCTGCCTGCCCCCGCAGCGACAGGCCCGCCAGCTGCAGCCCGGCCACCCAGCCCTCGGTCCGCGCCGCCAGCGCCCTCACCGCGGCGCCCGGCAGGTCAGCGCCAGCCGCCTCGCGCAGCAGGTCCGCCGCCTCCCTTTCGCTGAACCGAAGGTCATCGGCGCGCAGCTCAGCCAGGTGCCCGCCGGCCCGGAGCCGGGCCAGCGGCAGCGTCGGATCGGCACGGCTGGCCAGCACCAGGTGCAGGCCCGGCGGCCGGTGCTCCAGCAAGAACGTCAGCGACGCATGCACCGGCTGGGCATCGATCAGGTGGTAGTCGTCGAGCACCAGCGAGACATCGCCGTCGCCCGGCTGGGCCAGCTCGTTGATCAGCGCGGTCACCAGGCCCTCAAACGAGGCCGGCGCGGGCGGTCCCAGGAAGGCGCCGACGCGCGCGGAGAGCCCCGGCCGCACCCTGTCCAGCGCGCCGATCGCGTGCCGCCAGAACCGCACCGGGTCATTGTCGCCAGCATCCAGCGACAGCCAGGCCACCGGCTGATCGCCGGCCCGGGCCCAGTCGGCCACCAGGGCCGTCTTGCCGAATCCCGCCGGGGCGGACACCACGGCCACGCCCGCTGCCGCGCCCTCGCCGAGCCGGGCCACCAGCCGCGGGCGGGACACGAACCCCGGCAGCGGACGGGGCACATGCAGCTTGGTGGCCAGCAGGACATCCTGCCCGGAAGCAGCATCCCCGGCAGGAGCCGCCGGCGGCTCGGCCATCGGCAACCCAGAGTCAGCGTGTCCAGCGATAACCGCCCTCGCGGGTGGTCTGGTCATACTAGCGGCCAGCCTGACCTCCCGGCGCAGTCTGATCCCGCCGCCGGAACGGCGAGGACCCGGTTCAGCTGGCGATTCCGATGGCCTGGTGGATCGTTCCGGGCTGGCCGAGCACGGCGAGCATCAGGTGGGCGACGTCGGCGCGCGGAACCGACCAGCCGCCACGGAGGTTCTGCCCGTACGCGGTCCGGTAGCTGCCGGTCAGCGGCTTATCGGTCAGCTGCGGTGGGCGCACGACGGTCCAGTCCAGGCCGCTGCCGGCGAGGATGTCCTCCATCTGCGCCAGGTCGTCATACACCTTGCCGAACATGATGCTGGCCACTCGGCTGAACAGATGCCGCATGAAGAACCCGTCCCCAGGGTCATGCTTAGGCGGGCTGGGGCGGCCGGGCGTGGGGATGACGCCGACCGGTGCGGCGCTGACCGCGACGATCCGCCGCACGCCGG
>DASQSC010000395.1:0-2379 GCA_035642555.1 Streptosporangiaceae bacterium
GTCATCCGGAGCGCAGCCGGGTACAGCTGCCCGAGGAAGGGCAGCACGTCCCGCTCGAACCGTTCGTCCCGGCCCTGCTCCTGCTCCGCCATCTCTTCGCTCCCGCTCATCGCTGGTCTATACCTTATAGACGCACGCAACCCCCGTCGGGCTCACGGCCGCTGGCCTGATGTTCCGGGCTCATCGTTCCGGCTTGGTTGCCAGGTATTTACCTTCTACACGTCTATGCTGAACGATTCCTGAGGATCAGGTCTGAGCTGGGGTGGCGCCAGGCCGGCGCGGGCCAGAATGAGCCCGTGACCGTGACTGCGACCGGACCCCGGGCCGGCATCGGCAGCGAACGGGATCTTGCCCGGCTGGCGCTGCTGCTCGGGGCGGACGAGGTGGCGGGCTGGTCAGGGGCCGAGCAGCGGCTGGCCGCCGCCGCTGCCGGCCGTCGGCCCGGGCTGGCCGCTGCCGCCGGGAAGATCACCGGGCGGATCCGGGCCGGCGGGGACCCGCTGGGAGAGGCGTTCTGCCTGCTGCGCACCCGGGCCCGGCGGCGGGCGTCCGGCCAGACCTTCACCCCGGCGCCGGTGCGGGACGCCATGATCGGGTGGGCGGCCGCCGAGCTGGGCAGCGCCGGGCCTGCCCGGGTGGTCGAGCCGGGCGCGGGCTCGGCCCGGTTCCTGGTCGCGGCTGGCCGCCGCTGGCCCGCGGCCTCGCTGACCGGGGTGGAGACCGACCCGCTGGCGGCGCTGATCGCCCGGGCCAGCCTGGCCGCGGCCGGCCTGGCCGGGCGGGCCACGGTGCTACTGGCCGACTACCGGTCGGTGCGGCTGCCCCCCGCGCCCGGGCCCACCCTGTTCATCGGCAACCCGCCCTACGTGCGCCACCACCAGATCCCGGCCCCGTGGAAGGACTGGTACCGGTCCGCCGCCGCCCGGCATGGCCTGGCCGCCAGCGCGCTGGCGGGGCTGCACGCGCACTTCTTTCTCGCCACCGCCGGGCTCGCCCGGCCCGGTGACGCGGGGGTGCTGGTGACCGCGGCGGAGTGGCTGGACGTGAACTACGGCAGCCTGGTGCGCGGGCTGCTGCTGGGCCCGCTGGGCGGCCGCGCGGTCCACCTGCTGGACCCGGCGGTCCCGGCGTTCGCTGACGCGGCGGCGACCAGCGCGATCGCCTGCTTCCGGCCAGGCAGCCGGCCGGGCCCGATCTGGTTCCGCTACGTCCGGCGGGTGGCGGACCTGGCCGGGCTGGCTGACGTGCCGTGCCTGGCGGGCCCGGCGGACCTGGCCGGGCGGCCCGGGCCGGCGGAGCGGACAGGCGGGCGGAGGCTGGCGGGAAGCGTCGCGGTGCCCGTGAGCACGCTGCGGGCCGCCCGCCGCTGGGGGCCGCTGGCCCGGAACGCGGGACCGGCCGGTCGCGGCCGCCCGGCCGGCTACGTGGAGCTGGGCGAGCTGTGCCGCGTCAGCCGGGGCCAGGTCACCGGCGCGAACCGGGTCTGGGTGGTGGCCAGCGGCGGCACCCCGGTGCCCGCCAGGTACCTGTTCCCGGCGGTCACCAGGGCCAGGGAACTGCTGGCGGCCGGTGCCGCCCTGACGGCGGCCGGGCCGCTGCGGCTGGTCATCGACCTGCCAGCGGACCTCGGCGAGCTGACCGCGGCCGAGCGGGCGCTGGTCGACAGGTTCCTGGCGGCGGCGGCCACGGCCGGCGCCGCTGACTCCTACATCGCCCGCCATCGCCGCCCGTGGTGGCGGGTGCGCCTGCCCGAGCCGGCCCCGATCCTGGCCACCTATATGGCCCGCCGCCCGCCCGCGTTCGTCCGCAACCTGGCCGGGGCCCGCCACCTCAACATCGCGCACGGGCTCTACCCGCGCGATCCGCTGCCGCCGGCGGTGCTGGACCGGCTGGCCGCCCACCTGCGCGGTTCGGTCACGCCGGGCCAGGGCCGGACCTACGCGGGCGGCCTGACCAAGTTCGAGCCGGGGGAGATGGAACGGCTGCCGGTGCCAGGCCCGGGCCTGCTGACCGGGGAGGGGCGTCAGATCCAGTGGTGATTCCACATCCGGGCGTACCAGGCGGTGTACGGGATCACCCTGGCGGCCAGCACCGGGTAGAGGTAGGCGAAGTTGACCAGCACCGCGATCAGGTAGAGGCCGGAGGCCACCGCCCCGGCGACCCGGCGCCCGGCGGCGGCGGTGACCGGCCCGATCAGCAACCCCAGGCACAACGTGATCGACAGCACCAGGAACGGGACGAAGGACACCGAGTAGAAGTAGAACTGGGTCCGGCCCGGGAACAGGAACCACGGCAGCCACCCCGCGGCCACCCCGGCCAGCACCGCGCCGGCCCGCCAGTCCCGCCGGGTCAGCCACCATCCCAGGCACACGATCAGGG
>DASQSC010000396.1:0-3189 GCA_035642555.1 Streptosporangiaceae bacterium
CACGATCATCCGGACCGCCAGCGCGGCCGGGGCCGCCGGGGTCGTGCTGACCGGCACCGCGACCGACCCGTTCGACCCGGCGGCGGTGAAGGCGTCGATGGGAGCGGTGTTCACCGTGCCGGTGGTGCACGCGGCGGCGGAGGCCTTCCTCGGCTGGGCGGCCGGGGCGGGGGTGACGGTGGTGGCCACCTCGGCCCGGGCGGCGGTCAGCTACTGGCATGCCAGCTACCCGCTGCCAGCGGCGTTCCTGCTCGGCGCGGAAGGGCCGGGGCTCCCCGGCGACCTGATCGCCCGCGGCAACCAGCAGGTACGGATCCCGATGACCGGCACGGCCGAGTCGCTCAACCTGGCGGTGGCGGCCGGGCTGCTGCTGTACGAGGCGCGGCGACAGGTCGGATGGCCGGCCAGGACCCGGTAAGCTGTACGTCGCTCCGGGCCCCCGGGGCGCGCGGCGGAGTAGCTCAGTCAGGCAGAGCAAGCGGCTCATAATCGCTGTGTCGCCGGTTCAAGTCCGGCCTCCGCTACGTGGCGGCTCATGCTGTTCGCTGGCCTTGCGGCCAGCTCACCGTGGCCCGCAGTGCTGGCCCAGGGGGGAGGACCCCCCTGGAACCCCCCGATGTGCGGCACTGCCGCTGCGCGGCAGGCCGCCCACGGGCCGACCCCTGGAATGACGGGGGCGGGCCGTACAGTTATCCGTTGATGAATCGTTCCTGCTAAAGAAAGGCACTCCCTCGTGGCTGCGACGGACGTGAGGCCGAAGATCACCCTGGCCTGCCAGGAGTGCAAGCACCGCAACTACATCACCCGCAAGAACCGGCGTAACGACCCGGACCGGATGGAGCTCAAGAAGTACTGCCCGAACTGCGGGAAGCACCAGCCGCACCGCGAGACGCGGTAACCGCCCGCGGTGGGGATCGATCCCAGCTACGCCGGGCGCACGTTCCCGGCGAGCGAGCCGTATGAGGTCAGCCGGGTCAAGATCGCTGAGTTCGCGGACGCGATCGGCGATCCCAATCCCGTGTACCGGGATCCGGATGCCGCGCGGGCGGCCGGTTACCCGGACGTGATCGCGCCGCCCACGTTCCCGATCGTGGTCGCGATGGCGGCCAGCGGCGCGGTCGTGGCCGACCCCGGGCTCGGCATCAACTACGCGATGGTCGTACACGGCGAGGAACGGTTCGAGTACTCGCGCCCGCTGCACGCCGGGGACGTGGTCACCGCTCAGGCGACCATCTCCGGCATCCGCGCGATCGGTGCCATGACCATGCTCACCACCAGCACGGAGATCCGCACCGTGGATGGCGAGCACGTCTGCACCGCCTCCTCGACCCTGGTGGAACGGGGGGCGGCATGACAGTCACCTACCAGGAGCTGACGGCCGGCACCGAGCTGCCGTCGGCGACCTACCCGGTGACCCGGCTGAGCCTGGTCAAGTACTGCGGCGCCTCGGGTGACTTCAACATGATCCACTGGAACGAGCGGATCGCCAGGTCGGTGGGACTGCCGAACGTCATCGCGCACGGCATGTTCACCATGGCGCAGGCAGCGCGGTACCTGACCGACTGGGCCGGGGACGCCGGGGCGCTGGTGGAGTTCGGGGTCCGGTTCTCCGCGCCGGTCGTGGTGCCGGACGACGACAGCGGCGCGGTGGTCGAGGTCAGCGGGACCATCGAGGAGAAGCTGGACGGCAACCGGGTGGTGATCGGGCTGACGGCCCGGTCCGGCGAGGCCAAGGTGCTGACGCGCGCCCGCGCGGTCGTCCGCCTGTCCTGATGGGCCAGGCCGGCGAGCAGGTGGAGCTGCGGGAGTACACCACCCTGCGGCTGGGCGGCCCCGCCCGCCGGTTCCTGACGGCGGCGACCGAAGACGAGGTGGTCGCCGCGGTGGCCGCCGCCGACGAGCGCGGCGAGCCGGTGCTGGTGCTCGGCGGGGGCAGCAACCTGGTGGTCTCGGACGAGGGCTTCCCCGGCACCGTGATCAGGGTGGCCACCCGCGGCATCAGGGTGGCCCTGGGCGCCGGGAAGCCGGCCGCCAGGCTGACGGTCGCGGCCGGGGAGGACTGGGACCACGTGGTCGCGACCTGCGTGTCGAACGGGCTGGCCGGGCTTGAGTGCCTGTCCGGCATCCCGGGCCGGGCGGGCGCGACGCCCGTCCAGAACGTGGGTGCCTACGGGCAGGAGGTCGCCGAGACCATCACCCGGGTGCGCGGGTACGACCGGGAACGCCGGGAGATCGTCGAACTGACCGGGGCTGACTGCGGGTTCGGCTACCGGACCAGCGCCTTCAAGCGGCAGGCCCAGGCCGCCGCGGCCGCCGGCGGCGCCGCCGCAGCGACCGGGAATTTCGTGGTGCTGACGGTGATCTTCCAGCTGACCCGGTCGGAGCTGTCGGGCCCGGTCCGGTACGGCGAGCTGGCGCGGACGCTCGGGATCGGTGAGGGAGACCGGGCGCCGCTGGCTTACGTCCGCGCCGCCGTGCTCGGGCTCCGGCGCGGCAAGGGCATGGTGCTCGACCCGGCCGACCCCGACACCCGCAGCGCCGGCTCGTTCTTCATCAACCCGGTGCTCGACGAGGCGCAGTTCGCCGCGCTGGGGCAGGTGGCGGCCGGCCGCGGCGCCGGGAGCCGGATCCCCTGCTACCCGGCGCCGGACGGCAAGGTGAAGGTCTCGGCGGCGTGGCTGATCGAGCAGGCGGGGTTCCGGAAGGGCTACCCGGGCAACGGGACCGACGGGCCGCGCATCTCGGCCAAGCACACGCTGGCGCTCGTGAACCCGGGCGGGGCGACCGCCGACTCGCTGGCCGGGCTGGCCCGCGAGGTCAGAGACGGGGTGCGGCGGGCCTTCGGGGTCGAGCTGCTGCCCGAGCCGGTGCTGGTCGGGCCCGGGCTGGCGCTGTTATCCGGACGACCGGTCCGGTCCGGGCCGCCGCACTTAGTCAGGACGGATCGCGCGGTTCCCGGCCGCCCCGCCGCCGGCCGAAGAGCTGCGAGACATGCCCCAGCCAGCGGCGGCCGGGGGCGGGCTCACCGGGACCTGGCTGGCGGTGCTGCAGGTACCGCGCCGACCAGGACTCCAGCGCGGGCGTGACCCAGGCGGGCTGCGCCGGGGCCGCGGCGGGCGGTGGCTGGGCGGCGGGCGGCGGTGGTGACTCCGCCGCCGGCGGGCCGTCGTCCGGGTCGTCCGCCTCCGC
>DASQSC010000397.1:0-2378 GCA_035642555.1 Streptosporangiaceae bacterium
TCGGGCGTGCCGGCGAGCAGGAACCGCCCGCCCGGATCCGCCTGCCCGGCCCACGTGTCAGCCAGCAGCGGGTAGGTGCTGTGGCTGCCGAACCCCACGTCGGCCAGCCACGGGCCGGTCCCGTCCGGCAACCGCACCACCAGCGCCAGGTGGTCGAACGGCGGGCCGAGCTGGCCGTCGTCGCCGTAGACCCGGGCGGAGACCCGCCTCACCCGCGCGCCCAGCCGCTCAAGCAGGCACGCGAAAGCCCCGTTGAGCTCGTAGCAGAAGCCGCCCCGCCGACGGGCGACGATCTTGTCGCACAGGTCCGCCTCGGCCAGCGAGATCGGCTCGCCCAGGTGAATGCTCAGATTCTCGAACGGGACCGTCTCCAGGTGCGCCCGGTGCAGGTCCCGCAGGGTCCCGGCGTCCAAGGCCACTCGCCCGGGCACGCCGATCCGGGCCAGGTAGGCGGCGAGCATGTCGTCGGTCAGCACCCGGCCAGTGTGCACGTTAAAGCGGGCTTGCAGTCAAGCGCGCCGGCGCGGTCCCGGCGAACGGCCGGACCTGCGGAAGCTCGCGGATAGCGGACCCCATGGCTTGTAGACCGCGAGGACGAGCGCGACGATCAGCGCGATCGGGGAGACGATCGGCGGATAGATGATCGCCGTGGGCGCGGCGGCGGCCAGGTGACCCGCCGCAAGCTGCCGTCCGTACTCTGCGGCGCTGGCTGCCGCGGGGCGGAGCGCAACCGGCACCAGCCCGGTCAGCACGATGTTGATCAGCAGCTTGACCGCGACCCAGCGGTAGCGCAGCACGCCGTACCTGGAGCTCAGGCCCAGCACCAGCCCGGTCGCCAGGCAGGTCAGCCCGGCGGGCAGCAGCGCCCAGACCGCGAAGATCTCGATCGCCTGGTAGCTCACCGCTGCCGATTCCCGGCTACCCGACCAGACCGCGTTGAGCACGAGGATCCCCAGCACCACGTCCATGCCAAGCCAGCCGACCGCCGAGACGAGGTGGAGCACCAGGACCGCCTTGCGCGCCCGCACGGGCAGCCGCCACGACCGCCGGGCAGCGGTCGCGCTACTGACGGTGCCCCTTGCGGTGCTCATGCTGATCACTCTCCTTCCGCTGCTGGTACCGGCCGCTGTCTGGCCGGGTACCAGGCCACGCCATGGTGGGCCGGGCAGGCGGGCGCAGTCGCCGGCCCGGCAGCCACCCCTGCCTCGCCGCAGGCGGTATCTGCCGGGCAGGCGCATACCCCGCATGGAGTACCCGGACGGGTCACAAGCCGGCCGTACGGCGATCCCCGGCCGGCCCGTTCTGACGTAGCGTGAATAGGCGATGATCAGTGCGTTGCGTTCATGGAGCCGGGCAGCCGCGGCCCGGCGGCCCGGCTTGCCCGCCGCCGCAGGCGCGGCCGGGCCAGACGGTTCAGGCGCCGCGGGCCCGGATGGTCCGGGCACTGCCAGCCCTGTCACGGCCGCGGCGCCGGGTATCCGGCGGTGGCTGACCGACGCGCTGATCGCGGTCGTGGTGACGGCGCTGTCGCTGGCCTGGAGCTCCGGCGGGCAGTACTGGCACGCCGGCCAGCCGGCCATGAACGTCGCCGGGTACGTGATCCTCGCCGCTGGCGGGCTGTCGCTCACCGCCCGGCGCCGGTATCCGGCCAGCGTGCTGGCGGTGACGCTGGCAGCCGCCCTGGTCGCAGGCTCGGCCGGGCACGCCGCCATGCCCTGGCTGCCGCTGATCGTCGCGTTCTTCACCGCCGTGGTGGCCAGGCGCCGGGCTGCGGCGGTGGCGTCGCTGGTCATCGGCTACCTGGTGTCAGTATGGCCACCGTGGCTGATCGGCGCCCCTGGCCACACCTCGACGACCTTCGCGCTCGCGCTGCTGTGCGGCCTGCTGGTGCTGTTCAGCGCCGCGGAACTGATCCGCAGCAGCCTCGCCAGGCGCGCCGCCCAGCAGCGCATCCGGCGGGAGGAGCTGCGGCGCCGGGCCGGCGAGGAGCGGATGCGGATGGCCAGGGACCTGCACGACGTGGTCGCGCACAACATTTCGGTGATCAACGTCCAGGCGAACACCGCGCTGCACCTGATCGACCGCAAGCCCGAACATGCCCGGGAGGCGCTGACCACCATCAACGAGGTGAGCAAGCAGGCGCTGGTCGAGCTTCGCTCGGTGCTCGGCGTGCTCCGCGGGGCTGATGAGGAGGCTACGGGGGCGCCCCGCACGCCGGCACCGGGCCTCGGCCGGCTCGATGAGCTGGCCAGCGCCACCCGCGCGGCCGGGCTGACGGTCCGGGTGGACACCGAGAGCGACCCGGTGCCGCTGTCGGCGGCCGCCGACCTCGCCGCCTACCGGATCATCCAGGAGGCGCTCACCAACAGCGCCCGGCA
>DASQSC010000398.1:0-3148 GCA_035642555.1 Streptosporangiaceae bacterium
CGATCCGGCCCAGGTCGCGCTCGGCCGCCAGGTAGGAGGCGATCATGGCCGTGGCCTCCGACAGCAGCGGGATGCCGGGGCCGGCCCGGCGCAGCCGGGCCCGCAGGCCGTCGCGAAAGGTGATGAGGGCCACGATCGCCAGCGCGACCGGCCCGAACAGGTCGGTCAGCGCCCCGGCCAGGTGGCCGGCGACGGTCCCGGTCCCGGCCGAGCCGCGCAGCTCGGCGGCCTGGGGCCCGAGCCGGGCGATGCGGTCGAGCACGAGCTCGGCCAGGAAGTCGTCGAAGTCAGCGAAGTGCCGGTGCAGGACGCCCTTGGCGACGCCGGCCTCCGCGGTGACCGCCCGGCTGGTCAGCGCACCGGGCCCGGCGCGGAGCAGCACCCGCTCGGCGGCATCGAACAGCTGCCCGCGCGGGTCGCTGATGGCCACCCCGGTCGGCATCCTGCCTCCTTCGCTGAGCGCGAAATCGTTGCCTGAGCGGGCAATCGCCCACTTAAGGTGGGCACGTGCCCACTGTAGCGCCGGAGCCTGCGCCCCCTCCCGGGCCTCGCGAGACCCATCAGGCGCGGGAGGTAGCCGAGTCGTTCGGCACTGACCCCGGGCGGTACGACCGCGCCCGGCCCGGATACCCGGATGCCCTGGTGAAGCGGATCATCGCTGCCATCAGCGGCCTCAGTGGCCCCGGCGGACCACGCGGCCCCGGTGGTCCCGGGGTCCTCGACGTCGGCTGCGGGACGGGCATCGCGGCCCGCCAGTTCCAGGCCGCCGGCGCCGCGGTGCTCGGAGTCGAGCCCGACCCGCGGATGGCCGCGTTCGCCCGCCGCAGCGGGGTCGAGACCGAGGTGGCGACGTTCGAGGAGTGGGAACCCGCCGGCCGGGAGTTCGGCGCCGTCATCGCCGCAACGGCCTGGCACTGGGTGGATCCGGTCGCCGGCGCGGCCAAGGCGGCCGGGGTGCTGCGGCCGGGCGGACTGCTGGCGGTGTTCTGGAACGCCTTCGAGCCCCCGGCGGGCCTGCGGGAGGCCTTCGACGCGGTCTACCGCCGGGTGCTGCGCGACTCGCCGTTCTTCCGGTCGGCGATGCCCGGCATCGACCAGTACGCCAGGGCGATGTGCGCCAAGGCGGCCGACGGGGTCCGGCAGGCAGGCGGGTTCGGCGGCACCGGGCAGTGGCGATTCGACTGGGAACGGCCGGTCACCCGGGACGAGTGGCTGGACCACGTGCCGACCTCCGGGGGCCACAGCCGGCTCTCGCCCGGCCGGCAGCAGGAACTGCTGGCGGGGATCGGGGAAGCGGTCGACGCGGCCGGGGGCAGCTTCACGATGCGCTACGCCACCGTCGCGGTCACCGCGGTGCGCTCCGGTGCCGGCTGACCGTCCCGGTGCCGGCTGACCGTCCCGGTGGCTTTGCGCACGTAGCCCGGTCAATGGGCTTGCGCCGGCCGGTGAGCTGTTCCAGGGTTGATACGTCACTGGGCGGTCCCGCCCGCCCAGGGCTGCCCTGGCCGCGCGAAGTGACGTGCCAGGCCGGACGAGCCGATAGGGGGTGCCCGCTCGTGCACACCCCAGCACGGGGCCGCGCCGGGGCCTGCACCCGGCGGCGCGAGCTCCGGTGACCGGGCAGCTCAGCCAGGTCTCGCCGGCCCAGCCACCCGCGCCGGCCTGGCCGCTGCCGGCCCAGCCAACCGCGTCCCAGCCGACGGCAGTGCAGCCGCCGGTTCCGCCGCCCGGCCACCCGGCGGCGGACCTGGCGCAAGACTGGGCGCTGCGGGATTTCCTGGAGCTGGGCCCGCTGCCCGGCGCGGTGCCGTGCGTCCGCTACCACGCCCGCCAGATCATGTGGGAATGGCGGCTGACCCGGCTCGGCGACAACGTCGAGTTGCTGGTCGCCGAGCTGATGACCAACGCCGTGGCCGTGTCCCGCACCCTGGACTGGCCGTTCCCGGTGCGGCTGTGGCTGCTGACCGACCTGGCCAGCGTCCTGATCCAGGTGTGGGACGCGGCTGCGCAGCCCCCGGTGCGCATCCACCTCGAGGACGACGCCGAGACCGGCCGCGGCCTGCTGCTGGTCGAGGCCATCAGCAGCCGGTGGGACTGGTACGCGCTACCGGCCGTGGGCGGGAAGGTGGTCTGCGCCCTCGTCACCGACTGAGGGCGGTCGCAGGCCGGGGGCGATGGTCCGGGCCGCAACCCCGGCGCTGGCACGCGGGGGCCCGGTCAGTCCGGGCCGGCCTCGGCGGCGACCGCGTCCGTGAAGGCCGCCAGGGATCCGAACTCCCAGTCGGGGGTGATCCCGTCCGGCGGGGGAGGGGTGGCGCCCCAGCCCGGCCGGCCGTGCCGCCGGTTGATCCAGGCGGTCGGCAGCCCGGCCCGCTTGGCCGGACCATGGTCGTGGAACAGGCTCTGCGCCACGTGCAGCAGCCGGCCGGCGCCGATCCCGAGCCGGGCGGCCTCCGCGAGCAGCGCGTCGAAGTTCCGCGGCGACGGCTTGTACGAGCCGATCGCGTCGGCGGTGAGGATGCTGCTGAACGTCACCCCGAGGCGGCGGTTGCTGGCGGCGAACGATCCGCGGTCCACGTTCGACAGGATGATCAGCTGATGCCGGGCGGCCAGCGCCGCCAGCGCGGAGCCGGAGTCGGGGAAGGCCGGCCAGTCCGGCACCGAGCGGGCGAGCCGCTCCGCCTCCTGGTCGCTGACCGGCGCGCCGAGTTCGCCCCCCAGGTTCCGCATGGAACGGGCCAGGATGCCGGGATAGGGCTCGCCCGGGTGGGCGGCCTCGGCTGCGGACTCGTGCCGGGCATAGGCGGCAAGCAGTGTCTCGTCATCGAGATCGAGTCCGCGATCAGCCGCCCACGGGCGGAGCACGGCGGCGATGCCCGTCTCCCAGTCGATCAGCGTGCCGTAGCAGTCGAAGCTCAGCGCCTCGAAATCGGTCAGCCTCACCCGCACGAGGCTAGGGCACTCCGGTTACGGTAACCGGTTACGGCAGCCGGTTACGGCAGCCGGTCCGGCTACGACAGCCGGCTACGACAGCCCGATGATCTCGCCGTCGTCGTCCAGGTCGATCCGGGTCGCGGCCGGGCTGGCGGACAGGCCCGGCATGGTCCGCATGTCGCCGCAGATGGGGTAGACGAACCCGGCCCCGACC
>DASQSC010000399.1:0-2414 GCA_035642555.1 Streptosporangiaceae bacterium
GGACCCGGCGGCGCCGCGGCACGACGGGATCAGCTACTTCCTGGTCGACATGGCCTCGGACGGGATCGAGGTGCGCCCGCTGCGGGAGATGACCGGCGACGCGTTCTTCAACGAGGTGTTCCTCGACGGCGTGTTCGTCCCGGACGACCTGGTGGTCGGGGAGGTGAACGGCGGCTGGCGGATCGCCAGGACCACGCTCGCCAACGAGCGGGTGTCGCTGTCGCGCTCGTGGACGTTCGGGGCCGGTGTGGACGAGCTGATCGAGACCGCCCGCGCGGCCGGCCCGGCGCTGACCGGATCGCTGCCCGGGCAGGTGGGCGCGCTGGTCTGCCAGGGCCACGCGATCGACCTGCTGGGGATGCGGGTCACCCTGAAGCAGTTGTCGGGCACCGAGCCGGGCGCCACCGGCAGCGTCCGCAAGCTGCTCGGGATGCGGCACGCGCAGCGGGTGGCCGAGCTGTGCTGGCTGCTGAGCGGCGCGGACGGCGCGCTCGGCGGGACCCGCTGGGGACGGGCAGTGCTGTTCACCAGGGCCCTCACCATCGGCGGCGGCACCACCGACATCCAGCTCAACATCATCGCCGAGCGGATCCTCGGGCTGCCCCGCGACCCGGACCCGCCAGCCCCCTGACCGCCGCCGCGCCGGCCCGGGTGCCCGGGCCCGGATCGGCTCCGCGCTAGCCTGAGCTGAGCTTCGCGGTGCCGGCGACGGGGGAACGGATGGGGGACAACGACGACCGGCCCCGGCCACGTCCTGCTACCGGACGACGCCGGGCGGTGCCGGCCGCTGCCCAGCAGCGGCTGATGACCCGGATCGCCGCCACCCGGCGGGCCAGGCAGCGCCGCATGCTGCTGATCGGATCCAGCTTCGCTTCCGCCGTGGTGCTGGTGGTCGCCGCCGCCGCGTGGGGCCTGGGCAGCTACGTGAACGCGGCGCTCAAGCGGGTGAACGCCGGCGTGTCCGGCGGCGTCAGCGGGCCGCTCAACATCGTGGTGGCCGGCGTGGACCGGCGGGCCGGGCTGACAGCGCACCAGCAGGCCGAGCTGCACGTGGGGCACGTCCCGAGCACCAACAGCGACACGATGATGGTGGCCCACATCTCCGCGGACCGGCGCCGGGTGACGGTGGTCAGCCTGCCCCGCGACTCCTGGGTGGACATCCCCGGGCACGGCATGGGCAAGATCAACTCTGCCTACGGGCTCGGCGGCCCGAAGCTGATGGTCGCGACCGTCGAGCGCAACACCGGCCTGACCATCAACGACTACATCGAGGTCAACTTCCTGGGGTTCGTCAAGGTCATCGACGCCCTCGGGGGCGTGAACCTGTGCCTGCCCTATGCCGTGAACGACCCGTACTCCGGTTTCCGCATGTCCGCGGGCGTTCATCACGTGACCGGCATCACCGCGCTCAAGTACGCGCGGGACCGGCACTCGTTCGCCACCTCCGACCTGGCCCGGATCCGGAACCAGCAGAGCCTGATGGCCTCGCTGCTGCATGAGGCCATCAGCTCGGGCACCCTGGCCAACCCGTTCCGGTTGCGCCAGTTCGTACAGGGAGCACTGGGGGCGGTCAGGGTCAACCAGGGCCTTGACGTCACCGCCCTGGCCGCCCAGCTGCGCGGCATCTCGACCGCGAACGTGCGGTTCATGACCGTCCCGCTCGCGAACCTGAACTACCTGTCGCCCACCGGCGAGTCCGCCGTGCTGTGGGACCACCGCGCGGCCGGGCGGATCTTCGCCGCCTTCAAGGCCGACCGGCCGCTCACCCGGCATCCGCGGCACGCCCCGGCCAGCGGCAGCCCGCGCGGCGGGGCCGCGCCCCGGCCCGGCCAGGTCCGGGCCAAGGTCTACAACGGCACCCTGATCGGCGGGCTGTCCGCCGCCACCGGCGCCGAGCTGAGCAAGCTGGGATTCCGGGTCCGGGCCGGGCTCACCTGGCCGGTGCACGACATCAGCCGGACGGTCATCGAGTACCCGCGGGGCCAGCAGCCCGGGGCCAAGCTGCTGCAGCGGCGGGCGCTGCCCGGCGCGTCGCTGCGCGAGGTGAGCGGGCTGCGCAAAATCAGGGTGGTGCTAGGGGCGGCTGGTCACACGGTGACCGTCCCGTCCCGGGCCGGTGCCGGCGGCAGGGCCGGCTCCGGCGGTGGCGGCGGCGGGGGCGGGAATCCGCCCGGCACCCGGACCGCCGCCCGGGCCGCCTGCCACTAGCCGCCTGCTGACTGCCGCCTGCTGACTGCCGTCAGCCGACCGGGGCTAGCTGGGACCCGGCTCCCCTGGCGTGCCCGGCTCTCCTGGCGTGCCGGGCTCCTCCGGCGTGCCCGGCTCCCCCAGGCCCTGCTCGTCTTCCTGCCGCTTCAGCGCGGTAACCAGCCGTTCGATCTTGCCCTCGTTATCCGGTCCGGCGCGGCCGGTCC
>DASQSC010000400.1:0-17351 GCA_035642555.1 Streptosporangiaceae bacterium
CCGGACGGAAAATGTCACCGGCCCCGGATACAACACGATCACCGGCTCGGCCGCGGGCGGCAACGCCCGGCCCCCGGCCGGAGGAGTGTCCTCGGATGCGTTGCCCGCCGATCCCCGGGAGGTCCCATGCCTGCTCTGCCGCAGCGGCTGCCGTCAGCGGCCGTCCCGTGGCCCGGCTGCCCGCCGTTCCCTGGCTGCGGCTGCCCGTCCGCTGCCAGCTGCGAGTGCCCGGCTCCCGCCGGGCGGGGGCACCCGGCCGACGCCGGCCGCGCCGGACGGCAAGGGCCGGGCTGCGACTGCCCGCCTGGCGAGGCCAGGCCGCTGCCGGACCCGGCGGCGGTCCGGCTGCTGGCGGTCCCGGATTCCGCCCCGCCCTACGACCTGCCGAGGTTAACGCCGTGGCATGACACGCGGATGCGCGCCGCCGGCCCGAACCGGCCCCGCACCGGGGACCGGCCCGCGATAGAGCCCCAGGGCGCTGCCGCCGGCGGCAGCGGAGCTGGCGGCGACGGAGACGGTGGTCCCGGCGGGAACGGCCCGGGCGGGAACGGGCCCGGCGGGAACGGCCCGGGCGGGAACGGCCCGGGCGGGAACGGCCCGGGCGGGAACGGGGGCGATGAGCCGCCGCCGGGCTGGCCGAGCCATTTCGCCCAGGTGCTGGCGGAAACGCTGGCCGGGGCGCGTCCGCCCGGTCAGCTCGTGCCCTGGACGACCGATCGTGCACGCGACCGTATCCAGCGGCTGGGCGCGCAGCTGGCCGGGGGGCAGCAGCCGCGGGTCCGGCTGGTCAGGACCTGCCGGCCCGCAGCCGATGTGGTGGAGATGACCGTCGTCGTCGGGTTCGGCCCGCGGGTGCGAGCACTCGCCGTGCGGCTGGAGCGGGCGGGCCCGGTCCCGGCGCGGCCAGGCCGGGCAGCCCGGGCCGCGCGCTGGCTCTGCACCGATCTTGAAGCCGGGTGACCGGCCCGGGGCGGTTCCGGGGTCAGGTGGCGGAGCGGTTGCGGGGATCCCCGTGGCAGCGCTTGTACTTGCGGCCTGACCCGCAGGGGCACAGGTCGTTGCGGCCGACGCGCTGGAAGGCGTCTCCCGCGGACTCGGTGCGCTGCTGCACGCCTGCGGCACCGTCGGCGCCGTCCACGGTTGGCGCGCTGTATTCCAGCCGGGTCGGCCGGTGGGGGCGCTGCAGCCCGGGCGCGACGAGCGGCGGCGAGTCCTGGCCGGCTGGCTCAGCCTGGCCGTGCTGCGCTGCCTGCCCGCCGGCGGCTTCCTGGCCGGCGGTGGTGCTGCGGGCCGCGTGACGCCCGGGACGGCGAGACTGCTGCCCCCGGCCATCGCGCTGTTCCCTGGTGCCGGGCTGGCCAGCGGGCGGGACGGCCTGGCCGGCGGCGGCCCCGTCCCCGGGCAGCACCGCCTGGCCCGCGATGGCGACGGAGCCGGGCTGGCCGGCCGCCGCCTCCTCCACGATCGGGTTCTCCTGCACCTCGACCTGGAGGTTGAACAGGTTGCCGACCGACTCCTCCTTGATGCCCTCCATCATGGTGGTGAACAGGTCGTAGCCCTCGCGCTGGTACTCAATCAGCGGGTCGCGCTGGGCATAGCCGCGCAGCGCGATGCCCTCCCGCAGATAGTCCATCTCGTAGAGGTGCTCGCGCCACTTGTGGTCCAGCACCGACAGCACGACCCGCCGCTCGAGCTCGCGCATCACCTCGGCCGTGAGCTCTTCCTCCCGGCTGTCGTAGGCCGCCTGGGCGTCGTCCCGCACGAACTCGGTGATGAGCTCCTGGTCCAGCCCCGACCGCTCGCCGCCGGCTTCCTCGATGAGGTCGTTCACCCGGATCGTCGGGTGGTACAGGTCCCGGAACGCGCGCCACAACTGGTCGAGGTCCCACTCCTCGGGGAACCCGTCCGAGGTCGCGCCCGTGACGTAGGCGGAGACAACCTCGTCGATCATGCTGCGGATCTGATCGTGCAGGTCGGCGCCTTCCAGCACCTTGCGGCGCTCGCCGTAGATCACCTGCCGCTGCCGGTTCAGCACGTCGTCGTACTTGAGCACGTCCTTGCGGATCTCGAAGTTCTGCTGCTCCACCTGCGTCTGCGCGGACCGGATGGAACGGGAGACGGCCTTCGACTCGATCGGCACCTCCGGCGGCGTCTTCAGCCACTCCATGAAGTGCGCGACCTTGTCGGCGTTGAACATCCGCATCAGGTCGTCTTCCAGCGACAGGTAGAACCGGGACTCGCCCGGGTCTCCCTGCCGCCCGGACCGGCCGCGGAGCTGGTTGTCGATGCGCCGGGACTCGTGCCGCTCGGTGCCGAGCACGTACAGCCCGTCCAGCGACACGACTTCCTCGTGCTCCTCGGCGACCGCCCGCCGGGCCTTCTCCACCGCTTCCGGCCAGGCAGCCTCGTAGTCCTCGGGAGTGTCAGCCGGGGACAGGCCCCGCTGGTGCAGCTCGATGTCGGCCAGGAACTCAGGGTTGCCGCCCAGCATGATGTCGGTCCCGCGGCCGGCCATGTTGGTGGCAACGGTGACCGCGCCCTTGCGGCCGGCCTGGGCGATGATCGCGGCCTCCCGCTCGTGGTACTTGGCGTTCAGCACCTCGTGCGGGATCCCCCGCTGCTTGAGCATCCGGGAGAGGATCTCGGACTTCTCCACGCTGGTGGTGCCGACCAGCACCGGCTGGCCCTTGTGGTGCCGCTCCGAGATGTCCTCCACCACCGCCTCGAACTTGGCGAGCGCGGTCTGGTAGATGACGTCCGGCTGATCGGCCCGGATCATCGGCATGTTGGTGGGAATCGGCACCACGCCGAGCTTGTAGGTGTGGTGGAACTCGTTCGCCTCGGTCATCGCGGTGCCGGTCATCCCGGCCAGCTTGTCGTAGAGGCGGAAGTAGTTCTGCAGCGTGATCGTGGCCAGGGTCTGGTTCTCGTTCTGGATCACCACGCTTTCCTTGGCCTCGATCGCCTGGTGCATGCCCTCGTTGTAGCGCCGGCCGTGCAGGATCCGGCCGGTGAACTCGTCCACGATCAGGACCTCGCCGTTCATGACGACGTAGTCCTTGTCCCGCTTGTAGAGCTCCTTCGCCTTGATCGCGTTGTTCAGGAAGCTGACCAGCGGGGTGTTGACGGGGTCGTAGAGGTTGTCGATGCCGAGCGTGTCCTCGACCTTCTCCACGCCGGACTCGAGAATGCCGACGGTCTTCTTCTTCTCGTCGATCTCGTAGTCCCCGTCGTCCTCCTCGTTCTCCGCCCGGCGCAGCCTGGGCGCGATCTTGGCGAACTCGGTGTACCAGCGGGCGCTCTGCTCGGCCGGGCCACTGATGATCAGCGGGGTGCGCGCCTCGTCGATGAGGATCGAGTCGACCTCGTCCACGATCCCGAACGGGTGGCCCCGCTGGACGCATTCGTCCAGGCCCCAGGCCATGTTGTCGCGCAGGTAGTCGAACCCGAACTCGTTGTTGGTGCCGTAGGTGATGTCGGCCGCGTACTGCTTGCGGCGCTCCTCCGGCGGCATCTGGGAGAGGATCACCCCGACCTCCAGGCCGAGGAACCGGTGGATGCGGCCCATCCACTCCGCGTCGCGCTTGGCCAGGTAGTCGTTGACCGTGACCACGTGCACGCCCTTGCCGGCCAGGGCGTTGAGATAGGCAGGCAGGGTGGCGGCCAGGGTCTTGCCTTCACCGGTCCTCATCTCGGCGATGTTCCCGCCGTGCATGGCGGCGCCGCCCATGATCTGCACGTCGAAGTGGCGCTGCCCGAGCGTGCGCTTGGCGGCCTCGCGGACCGCCGCGAACGCCTCCGGCAGCAGGTCGTCCAGGGTCTCGCCGGCTGCCAGCCGCTCCCGGAACTCGCCCGTCAGCGCCCGGAGCTCGTCGTCGGTGAGGGCGGCGAAGTTTTCCTCGATGGAGTTGACCTGCTCGGCGATCCGCTTGAGCTGGCGCAGGATCTTCCCCTCGCCCATGCGGAGAACCCTGTCGATAATGACTGGCACTGCTCGCGCTCCTCGCGGATCATTGCTGCTGTCTGATCGCGGCCACCGGGAGGGCAGACCGTGGCGGCCGGGCAGCGGCCGCCGGCACGTGCGCCGGCCCGGTCCTCACAAGTCATGGTAGGCGAGTCAGCCAGTGAAGCTAGCCTCCTGCGCCGGAAGGGCGGGGCCGGCGCCGGCCGCCAGCCGCTCTCGGCCACAATAGGAGCGTCCCGTGCGGTTGCGGCGGGGCCGCGTTACCCCGGCAGCACGGGGGCCGCGATACCCGGGAGGAGCAGCGAGCTATGGCGGACCAGGTCAGTCCGGGAGCTGTGGCGGGCCGGCCGGAGGGGGCGCTCGGTACGGACCCGGCGGCCGCGGACAGCGGCCCGGAGACGTACCACGGCCGCGGCGTGTCGTGGGTCGCGGTCTTCATCATCATGGTCGGGTTCCTCGCGGGCGGGATCGCCCTGGTTGCCGGGCCGCTGTGGTGGCTGTTCTGGGTGGGTGCCGGGCTCGCCGTCGTCGGCGGCCTGCTCGGGATGAGCACCCACATCATGGACGACTGGTACTGATGCCGCCCGGCCGCGGCGGGCAGCGGCGGCAAACTGTCTGATCCCGCGGCTAGGCTGCCGTGCATGTCCCGGCTTGCGGCAGCCCATTCTGCTGCCTCCCCGCAGGTCACCCTGTCCGCCGACGAGGTACGGCTGATCACGCTGCGGGCGCAGGGATTCATCGGCACCGACGGGCGCCGCGGCGGGGTGGCGGGGATGCTGCGCCGGCTGGGGGCTGTTCAGCTGGACACGATCAGCGTCCTTGCCCGTTCCCACGAGCTCGTGGCCTACGCCCGGCTCGGCCCGGTCCCGCGGCAGCGGATCGAGCGTGCCTACTGGCACCCGCGGCGGCCGGCCGCCTTCGAATACTGGTCGCATGCTGCCTGCGTGATCCCGGTCGAGGAATGGCCCTACTACGCCTTCCGGCGGCGGGCGCTGCGCCAGCGCGGGCGGCGCTGGCACGAGAGTCACCCCGGGGCCTGCGAGAAGGTGCTGGCCCGGTTGCGGGATGAGGGCCCGCTGACCGCTACCCAGCTGGGCGGCGCCCGCGGCGGCGGCGCCTGGTGGGACTGGTCGGAAACCAAGATCGCCGTGGAGTGGCTGCTCGACACCGGGGAGGTCGTGTGCGCGCGGCGGACGGGCTGGCGCCGGGTCTACGACCTGCCCGGCCGGGTCCTGCCCGGCGAGCTGCTGGCGTCCGAGCCGTCCGACGAGGAGTGCCTGGCCCGCCTGGCGGGCATCGCCGCCCGTGCCCTGGGCGTGGTCACCCGGGCCGACATCATCGACTACCACCGGCTCCGGGCGGTGGCCGAGGGCGGCACGGCCGGCCAGGCCGGCTTCGCGGACGACGCGGCGCAGGCGGCTGGGCTGGTACCGGTCTCGGTCGAGGGACCGGGGCGACAGCCGGTCCCGGCCTGGGCGGACCCGGCCGCGCTGGCGCAGCCGTCCCCGGGCAGGCACCGGGTGACGCTGCTGTCCCCGTTCGACTCGCTGATCTGGGACCGCAAGCGGACCCGGCGCATGTTCGGCTTCGATCACGGGCTGGAGGCATACGTGCCGAAGGCCAGGCGCGTGCACGGCTACTACGCGATGCCGCTGCTGGCCCGCGGCCAGCTGGCCGGGCGGGTCGACCCGGTGCGGCGGGGCCAGACGCTGGTCGCCCGCCAGCTCTCGCTCGCCCGGCCGGCCGCCGCCGAGCCGATGGCCCGGGCACTGCGGGAGGCCGCCGAGTGGGTGGGCTGCTCGGCGGTGGTGGCGGAGCAGGTGAGCCCGCCCGGGCTGGCGCCCCGGCTGCGCGCGGCGCTCGCGTGAACGCGGATCCGCGGGCGGGCGCGCTCAGGTCAGCAGCCGCTTGCCGTCGATAGTGATACCGAACGGCTCCGGCACCCGGAGACTCCCGTCACTCCCGCAGGCCTGACGGCGGCGGTAGCGGCCCCCGTCCGGGCGGCTGAACAGGGTGACCGCCGAGGGGTCGGCGACCGCGTCTATGAGCAGGAACAGGGGGACCTCCCCCTGCGCATAGGCACGGGGCTTGGCGGCCCGGTCCTGCCGCTGGCTGGATGGCGACACCACCTCGGCGGCCAGCAGGATCCCGGGCGCCAGCAGCTCATCGTCACCGAACCCGGGCGCATCCGGAGGCGCGATCATCAGGTCGGGGATCAGCCGCTCCCTGGTCGCCGGGATGTGCACGGTCAGGTTCGTGTGGATCACCCAGCCGCGCTCCCGCTTCACGTCGATGAGCGCGTCAATCAGCCTGTCGATGGCCGTGGAATGCCACCTGCTCGCGCTAGGGCTCACGACGAGCTGCCCGTCGATAAGCTCAACCCGGTGGCCGGGGATTTCGAGGTCCTGCCACAGCCTTTCCAGGTCGGCGAGCTCTTCCCGGGCTGTCGCCGCCCAGTCGGCACGGGGAACTGCCACGGCGGCTCCCTCCATGTCATCGTCACCTCCACGGTACGCGAGCCGGATTGACTTTTCCGGGCCGGAACGTACCGGGAAGCACTGACAGTCAGCCGCGGCCGCTGCTGCCGCGGGCGGGGTGCCGTCAGCTGAACTCGATCAGGTTCTCCCGGACGGCGATCATGACGGCTTCCATCCGGGAATGGATCTGGAGCTTCTCCAGGATGTTGCGGACGTGGTTTTTCACGGTGTTCTCGGAGATGAACAGCTCCTTGGCGATGTCGCGGTTGTTCATGCCGCGGGCCACGAGCTTGAGCACCTCGATCTCCCGCTCGGTGAGCCGGGGGGCCGGCACCTGCTGGGTCCGCTCCTCCTCGTCGCGCTGGGCCAGCGCCGCGAACTCGGTCAGCAGCTTGGCGGCCATGGACGGGTTGATGAGCGACTGGCCGCCGTGCACGGCGCGGACCACGTCGGCGACCTCGTCCAGCGGGATGTCCTTGAGCAGGTAGCCGCTGGCACCGGCGCGGATCGCCTCGAACAGGTCCTCCTCCTCATCGCTGATCGTCAGCATGACGATCTTCGTGCTGGGAGCCACCTCCTTGACCGCGCGGCAGGCCTCGATCCCGCTGCTCTTCGGCATGCGGATGTCCATGAGCACGACGTCCGGCAGCGACTGGCCGGCCTTCTCGACCGCCTCCGCGCCGTCGCTGGCCTCGCCGACCACCTCGATGCCGTCGTCGGTGTCCAGCACCATCTCCAGGCCGCGGCGGAACAGTGCGTGATCGTCGACGATCAGCGCCCGGATCGGATCGGGCCCCTGGCCATCGGGTGCCCGCCCGGTGGTGCCGGGATCATCGCCCATGGCGCATCCTCCTGACCTGCGTAGTCCCGGACCCCGGCCGGGGGGTGACCGCGCCGGGGCCCCGCCGGCGTGCCAGCCAGCCGCGGACTGGGTGACCGCGCATCAAACTCTCGCTGATACACCTCCAGCACGCAAACAGCGGCCGCGCCCGGCCAGCCAGATCGCCGCTGGCGGGTACGCTCCCCGGACCGCCAGGGCCCGGCTACCTCAGCGGGCTGCCGGCGTGCGCCGCGGCATGCTCCTCCACCAGCCTGAGCACTCCGTACTGGTAGCCATGCCGCCGGTAGACCACGCTGGGCTGGTCCCGGTCGGAGTCGCGGAACAGGTAGAAGTCGTGGCCTACCAGTTCCATCTGGAACAGGGCCTGCTCGATGCTCATGGGCGTGGCGGCGTGGAACTTCTCCCGCACGACCAGCGGCCCGTCCCCCTCCATCGGGATGGTGACCAGGCCCTCGGTAGCCAGGCGGGCGGCGCTGCCGGCCATCCCGGGCTCCGGCCCCGCCGGTGACTGGAGATCGGGTGCGCCGCGTTCGCCGCCGGGGGAACCGGACCCGTCCGGTTCCGGCGCGGGCCCGGGCACGAGCCGCAGGCCGGGCACCCGGTCGGCGGGCGGGCCGTGCCGGTCCTTGCGCCGGTCGCAGGAGCGCCGGAGCCGTTCGAGGAGCTTGGCGAACGCCCGGTCAAGCGCCGCGTACCGGTCGTCCGCCGCGGCCTCCGCCCGGATCACCGGCCCGCGGGAGGCGATGGTCAGTTCCACCCGCTCGCGCCGGTCGGACTGGCGCGGGTTGCGCTCGGTCGTGACCTCGACGGCAATCCTGATGGCCTTGCGGTCAAGCCGTTCCAGCTTGCTCAGCTTGGCAGCCGCATAGCTGCGGAACCTGTCCTGCACCTCGGTGCGCCGGCCCTTGAAGATGATGTCCATCCGGACCCCCTTCTAGCCCCGATCCAGGTGTGGCACCCGCCCGGCCGACCTGGTCTTCGTCCCCACATCCGCCTGCTGAGGGGCTCGCGGCAATCTGGGCCACTACTGCCCTTCTCCCTGCCCAGGGAACATCTGGATCCCTGGAGGGGCAGGACTTACCTCTAAGCCGCACCGTGATCGGTCGACGAGAAGTCGCCTTACGTGGGCCGTTTCGCCTGCGGCTGGCATCGGCTTGCCTGGGCGGGCTCCCCGCCGCCGGCGGGAGGCCCTGCCCGACGCAACCACGGACCCGGGCGGGTGCCATGCTTCGACGCTAACCGCAGCCGGGCCGAATGTCAGGAGGCAGAAGACCCTAGACTGCCAGAGATTTCGCGGTCATCCCAGGTCAGATACCGCGAGCGAGCGCATAGCGGGCCGGCCCTCAGCCGGGGTAGGCCACGTCCCGCCCGGCGGTCACGTCGCTCCAGAACTCGCGCAGCCCGGCCGAACGCTCCAGCCGGCCCGTCGACAGCCCCAGGTAGAGCGGGTTGCGGGGGCCGGCCGCCGCGACCGAGACGATTCCCCGCTGGGGCGCGCCGCCCTGCTTGACCGCGATGCCGCCGTTGACCGGGACCTCCCACAGTTGCGTCCCGCCGCTGGCCGACTTGGTCACCGCCAGCAAGTGGTCGGCGTCGTACCAGGTCAGCGCGCTGATGGCGGTCAGGTTCGGGGCAAGCCGCAGCACCGGTCCGAGACCGTAGGCGCTGCCGGTACGGATGAGCGCGCCGAGCAGCAGCTGGGTCGACGCACCCTTCCCCGCGATCATGGCCACCCGCACCCCGTCCGGTGCCACCCGGAGCGCCGTGACCCTGCCGAGCCGGTCGGAGGGGGTCACCAGCCACGGCGTGCCCCTGCCATTCCGCACCACCCAGATCCCGTTCTGGCCGTGCATTCTCCCGGCGACCCAGAGGTTCCCGGTGCTGTCCCAGCTCGGCGTGCTGAACGAGGTACCGGACAGCCGCGGCCGGGGCTCTCCGGCCGACGGCCCGGCTCCGTGTGCCGCGGCGGCTGCCAGGTTGCCGACGTACACGGTGCTGCGGGGCCCGGCGATCCCGGCCACGCGGCTGTGGTCCGGCGACACCGCGATCTGGCTCAGCGGGAACCGGCCCGCCCCGACCGGGCCGGGCACCGCGATGTCCTTGGCCCGGCTGCCCGGCTCGGTACGGGCGAGGACCCGGACCCCGCCGGCCTGGCTCACGAAGTAGGGGTTCCCGGCGGCCGGCTGGGGCACGTCCTGGCGGTAGTCGGACTGCCCGAGCACCGCGCTGCCCGACCGGGGCCAGAAATTGCCGTTGACCTTGAGCTTGACCGACTGGATGAGCGGGTCCCCGTAGGACTGGCTGGTCAGCGCCCATACCAGCTGTGCGTCCACGGCCCGCAGCCGGGCCGGCCGCACCGCCCGGGGCGGCATGGTGAGGCTGACGATCGCCGTCTTCGTGCCGGGCGTTCCCGGCAGCACCTGGACCTCACGCAGCCTGGTGCCGGGCGGGAACGCCGAATCCGCGGCAGCGGCCAGCCAGCCGGGCGGGCCGCTCAGCAGGTCCCTGACCAGCATCGTGGCCGGGTCGTTGGTCTTCGGCCCGGACGATTCGCTGGGAACGAACACGGGAGCGGGCACCAGCACCCGGGACGAGCCCTGAGCGTAGAAGTACAGGTTCTGGGGCTTGTACACCAGGTTGAACAGCCCCTCGGGCAGCAGCAGCTGGTGCGAGACCCGACCGGAACCGGGCAGGATGGAGATACGCCACTGGCCCTTGACCCGCACCAGGCCGAAGTTCTGCACCTGCCCGGAGTCCTTGCCATCGAGCGGGTGGTACAGGCCGGTGCTGGACACGGTGGCGACCACCCGCCCGGCGCGGACCGCCGTCCCGCTGTTGCCCGGCTCGAGCCCGCGGGGCGGTTCGACCACCGCCGGGTTCGGCTCCACGATCGTGACCGCGGATCCCGGCGACCAGGACCGGCTCGCGCCGGGGGTCAGGTACTCCCGGGCGATGCCGTTGCGATGCGCGAAGCTGGCGCTCGCGAGCAGGAAGCCACTGACGATCCCGACCGGGTCCATGCCCGGCCGCGGGCCGCTCATGATCAGCCCGCAGCAGTTGGTGCCGCTCCCGCCCGGCGGCGCGGCGGCGGACTGGACCGGGCCCGATGAGGGCACGGCCGCGCACCCGGCCACCAGCGTGGCCAGCCCGGCCAGGGCGGCTGCCAGGGCCCTGCCCCGCAGCCGGGGGGCCGGAGACGGCCGCCTAGCCATGCGCGTCCGCTCCCGGCCCGGGGGCCGGCCCCGCCGTCGCCTTCGGGGCGGGCTGCGCCGCCTGGCCGGCGGCGCCCAGCCCGTTCACCCTGCCGATCCGGACCACGCCGGCCGCGGCACCGGCGGCACCGGGAACGCCAGGGTGGCCGGCGGCCGGCAGCGCGTCATCTCCGGCCAGGCTGAGCACCGCCTCCGGCTCTGCCTCATCCGGGCCCAGCGGCAGCGGCGACCCGGCGAGCTCCTGCCCGCAGCCGCGCGGCACGGTGAGGCGGAAGACCGACCCCTTGCCCCTCTCCCCCCAGGCCTGCAGCCAGCCGCCGTGCAGCCGGGTGTCCTCCATCGCGATGGCCAGCCCGAGGCCGGTACCGCCCGTCTTGCGGGTCCGGGCCGGGTCGGCGCGCCAGAACCGGTCGAATACCTGCTGCTGCTCGGCCAGCGTGAGCCCGACGCCGCGGTCGCGCACCGTAACGGCGACCGCGTCCCTGTCGCCCGCGACGGTGACCACCACCTCGCGGCCTTCCCCGTGCTCGACCGCGTTGCCGAGCAGGTTCCGCAGCACCCGCTCGATGCGGCGCCGGTCCACCTCCGCCACGCAGCGCCCCGGCGGCAGCCGGAACTCGATCCGGCTGCCGCGGCGGGCCGCGAGCTGCTCGGCGTCCGCGGCTGCCCGCCGCGCCAGGTCGCACACATCGGCCGACTCGGCCTCCAGGACCGCCACGTTCGCGTCGTACCTGCTGATTTCCAGCAGGTCCGCGAGCAGCGCCTCGAATCGCTCGAGCTGGCTCTGCAGCACCTCCGCCGACCGGGAAGCTGACGCGTCGAGCTGTTTCCTCGCCTCGAACAGGATGTCCGCCGCGATCCTGATCGTGGTCAGCGGGGTGCGCAGCTCGTGCGACACGTCCGACACGAACTGCCGCTGCACATGCGACAGCTCCTCCAGTTCCCGCAGCTTGTCCTGCAGGCTGGCGGCCATGTCATTGAACGATCGGGCCAGCGCGGCGAGGTCGTCGCTGCCGCGGACCGGCATCCGCTGGCCAAGATCACCCGCTGACAGCCGGGTCGCCGCCTGCGCGCCCTCCCGCAGCGGCACCACGACCCACCGGGTGACGAACGAGACGATCACGGCCAGCAGCAGCACCAGGGCCAGGCCGGCCCCGACCAGTGCAGTGTTCACCATCCGCAGCGCGGCCTGCTGCTCGGTCAGCGGGAAGAGGTAGTACAGCTGGTCGTGCGCAGAGACCGGCGCCCCCACCGCCAGCGCCGACTGCCGGCTGTGGCCGTCCGCGCTCACCAGGCTGGTCGGCGCGTAGTACAGCACGTCTGACCTGGCCCGGAGCTGTTCGCGGGTCACCTCCCGGGTCAGCGCCCCGGGGAGGCTCTGGGACAGGCTCTGGTCCCCGATCACCCCCCGGAGGCCGTCTGCCCCCTGCGTCAGGATGACCACGTCGAAGACGTTCCGCGGCCCGCTGGCGGCCTGCAGGGTGCCGGCCAGCGAGATCAGGGCCGAGGGACTGGGGGCTACCCCGCCCTGCATGCCCGGCTGCCCCTGTGCCGTGGTGAGCCCGTCCGAGGCCTGCATCAGGGCCGTGGTCCGCTCGCTGGCCAGCAGGCCGCCGGCGATCTGCTGGGCCAGGAAGAACCCGAGCACCGCCACCACGACTGCGGAGATCACCAGCGTGGTGCAGGTCACCCGCAGCTGCAGGGAGCTGTGCCAGCGGCGGCGCAGCCGCCCGGCCAGCTGCTCGGCCCGGCGGCGGGCGAACCAGAGCCCGTGCGCGGCCGCTGGCGGCAGCCGCCGGGCGGCTACCCGGGCGAACCCGCCCAGCCCGGCCTGCCCCGGCTCCGCTGTCGTCCTGCCTGCTGCCTCCATCGCCGCTGCCTGCACCTCCGGGCATGCTGCCCTGCCGTCAGAGTTGCCTCGTCAGGCGGGTCCCGCCTTGTACCCCACGCCCCGGACCGTCACCACGATCTCCGGGTGCTCGGGGTCCTTCTCGATCTTCGCTCGAAGCCGCTGCACATGCACGTTGACCAGGCGGGTGTCGGCCGCGTGCCGGTAGCCCCATACCTGCTCAAGCAGCACTTCCCGGGTGAACACCTGACGCGGCTTGCGGGCCAGGGCGACCAGCAAATCGAACTCCAGCGGGGTCAGGTTGACGGGGTCCCCGTCACGCTTGACCGAGTGCCCGGCCACGTCGATCGTCACGTCGGCGACCTGGAGTATCTCAGGTGCCGGGTCCTCGGTGCGGCGCAGCCGGGCCCGCACCCGCGCGATCAGCTCCTTCGACTTGAACGGCTTCACGATGTAGTCGTCCGCGCCCGACTCCAGGCCGAGCACGACGTCCACGGTGTCGGTCTTGGCCGTGAGCATGACGATCGGGACACCGGACTCGGTACGGATCTGGCGGCAGACGTCGATGCCGTCCAGGCCTGGCAGCATCAGGTCAAGCAGGACCAGGTCGGGGTGGGTCTGGCGGAAGGCGTCCAGGGCGTTGTCACCGTCAGCGACGAAAGTCGGCTCGAAACCCTCCCCGCGCAGCATGATGCCCAGCATCTCGGAGAGAGCGGCGTCGTCGTCGACGACCAGCACGCGTCCTTTCATGGCCCTCATCGTTCCACGGGAATACCGGCAACGGCACCATCGTCAGCGGCTGAGTTAGCACCCAGGACGCGCAGCATACCCGCATTGACCGGCTGTGTTACCCCTCGTTCAGTTACCAGCGCGGTCACCAGGCGGGCCGGCGTGACGTCGAAGGCGGGGTTGTAGGCCTCGCTGCCGGCCGGGGCCACCGGCGTCCCGGCGATCTCGGTGACCTCGCTGGCGGGGCGGTGCTCCACCACGATGGCGTCGGCGCCCGGGGCGGCGAAGTCGATCGTGGAGACCGGCGCGACCACCACGAACGGCACCTGGTGGTGCCGGGCGAGCACCGCCAGCCCGTAGGTCCCGACCTTGTTCGCCACGCTGCCGTCGGCGGCGATCCGGTCGGCGCCGACCAGGACGATGTCAACCTCCCCGGCGGCCAGCAGCGACGCCGCCGCCGCGTCCGGCAGGACCTGGAACGGCATCCCCGCCTGCTGGGCCTCGTAGGCGGTGAGCCTGGCCCCCTGCAGCAGCGGCCTGGTCTCGTCGACCCAGAGCCGGGCCAGCCGGCCAGCCCGGTGCGCCGCCATGATCACCCCGAAGGCCGTTCCCCGGCCACCCGAGACCAGTGCCCCGGTGTTGCAGTGGGTCAGGATCCGGGCCTGCTCCCCGATCAGGCCCAGCCCGTGGGCTGCCATCGCCTCGCTCGCCGCGGCGTCCGCCGCCTCGATGGCCCGCGCCTGCGCCAGCGCGGCCGCGGCGGCCAGCTGCTCCCGGCTCCCGTCCGGCGAGGCGGCCTGCACCCCGGCCTGGTAGGCGGCCAGCGCCCGGCGGACGCCCCAGGCCAGGTTCACGGCGGTGGGCCGGGCCGAGGCCAGCATGTCCGCGGCGGCCGCCACGTCATCGCCGGCGTAGGCGGCCAGTGCCACGCCGTACGCTCCGGCGATTCCCAGCATCGGGGCGCCCCGCACTGCCAGCCTGCGGATCGCGGCTGCCAGGGCCGGGACGTCGCGGCAGCAGACCTCCGCCGCCACGCCGGGCAGCCTGACCTGGTCGAGCAGCACGATGGCCGGTCCCTCGGGAGGATCGACCCAGCGCAATGCGGCAACCCCCACGCTTCCGAGTGTGCCTCGGTGACCGGCGATGGTCGACCTGGCGGCCGGGGACGGCACCGGCCAGGCACCATCCCGTTCCGCTGCTCGCCCTTCAGCACCCTCCTGCTTCGTGCCAGTATGGGCGCCAGCGTGACGGCGGAGCGCCGCCGCGGTGCGGTGGCGCGGCCCAGGGAGACAGATGACAGAGGACCGGTCGCAGGGCACGGACGGGCCGGACGGGCAGCCGGAGCCGGTCCGGCCCTGGTTCCCGCCGCCCGGCCAGCCCGGCGGCCCGGACCCGGCGGGCGGGGGGTACGGATACCCGCCCGGCGGGCAGGGGCAGCCCGGTGGCTACGGGCAACCCGGCGGCCCGGGATACGGCCCGCCGGGTGGCTACGGACAGCCAGGCGGCTACGGGCAGCCAGGCGGTTACGGGCGGGGCGGGGGCTGGCGGCCCCCGCCGGGCCCGCAGGCACCCAAGCCGGGCGTGATCGCGCTGCGGCCGCTGGCCGTCGGGGAGATCCTGGACGGCGCCTTCACATCGATCCGCCGCAATCCCAGGGCAACGCTGGGGGTCGCGGCGGTGCTGCTGACGATCTCGGCGGTCATCTCGGTCACGGCCGACCGGATCCTGTACCAGTCCGCCCAGGGGCTCGGCAGCCTGCCGCCGCAGCCCACGGCCGACCAGGTGACGAGCTACCTGTCCCGGCTGGCCTCGGTGGCGCTGCCTGCGGCCGGGCTGTCCGTGGTGCTCGCCTTCGTGGTGGACATCCTGCTCACCGGGCTCATCACCGTTGTGATCGGCCGCGGTGTGCTCGGCCACAAGATCACCCCGGGCGAGGCGTGGCGGCTGGTCCGCCCCCGGCTGCTGGCCTTGCTGGGCTCGGTCGTGCTCACCGTGCTGTGCACGCTGGCGCCCTGGGTAGTGGTGGTGGTGGCGGCGGCGGGGGCGGCGGCCGGCAGCCCCGGCGCCGGGATTGCGGTCGCCGTGTTCGGAGGGATCGCCGCGCTGTGCCTGACGATCTGGTTCGTGATCATGTTCCGGATGGCCGGGCCGGTGGTGGTGCTGGAACGGCTCGGGCCAGCGACCGCGCTGAAGCGGTCGTGGGGGCTGGTGCGGGGCAGCTTCTGGCGGGTGCTCGGGATCACGCTGCTGGCCGGGCTCATCGTGGCGGTGGCCGGCGCGGTGCTGCAGCTTCCGTTCAGCCTGATCGCCGGCTTTGCCGGAGGCGGTTCGTCCGGCCTGTTCAGCCCGGGTGGTTCCGCCCAGTTCGCGGGCGTGAGCATAACCGCCATGATCGTCGGCGCCATCGGCGGCATCGTGGCCGGGACCGTGACCCGCCCGGTGTCAGCGGGCGTGACCGTGCTCCTCTACGTGGACCTGCGGATGCGGCGGGAAGGGCTCGACCTGGTGCTGCAGTCGGCGGCCAGCGGCGGCCAGCTGGCAGGAGACGAGTTCGCCTCCGTGTGGCGCCCTGACGGCGGGCCGCCACCGCCCGCGCCGCCAGGTCCTGGCCTGTCGTCCGGCCCGGGCGGGACGGTACCGCCGCCTCCTGCGGGCACGCCTCCCGCGTGGTGATCCCCGGCCCTCTCACCGCCGGGCTGACCGCTCCGGCGGGCGGCGCCCCGCTCACCGGCCGGGCGGCCGCGCAGCGGCTGGCCAGGGAGGAACTCAGCAAGCGCAGCTACCACCCGCAGCAGTCGCTGGCCGAGCGGGTCATCGGCGCGATTCTCCGGTGGCTGGACCGGCTGTTCCCTGGCAACGGGCCGGTGCCGGGCGGCTGGTGGGCGGCGGTCGCGCTGGCCGTGCTGGCGGTGCTGGTGACGGCCGCCATCATGGCCTGGCTCGGCCCCGTCGGCCGGGCCCACCGCCACGCCGTGCCGGTGGCGGCCGGGGCGCCGGTCCGCACGGCCGCCGGGCACCGCCGGGAGGCAGCGCGGCTGGCGGAGGCCGGCGACTACGCCGGCGCCATTCGCGAGAGCGTGCGGGCCATCGCGGCCGAGCTGGACGAGCGGGCCGTGCTCCCCGCGCGCCGTGGCCGGACCGCCGATGAGCTCGCGGCCGAGGCCGGGCAGGTCATGCCGGCCCTGGCCGGGGCGCTGCGCAGCGCCGCCGTGGCCTTCGACGAGGTGTGCTACGGGCACCGGCCGGGCACCGCAGCGGGTTACCAGCAGGTCCGTGAGCTGGGCAGCCGGATCGCCGAGAGCGCGGGCCGGGCTTCCCGGGCGGCCGGGGAAGGCCGGCGAGACCCGCAGCGCCCGCCGCTCCCGGTAGGCGGCGCGCCGCCGTGACCGGGAGCGGGGCGACGGGCGTGGCCGCGGACGCAGCGCCGGATGTGACCGGGGACGGAACAACCGGCGTGGCCGGGGGCGGGCGCGGATCCGGAAACGGGGCCAGGGATGGAGCCCGGGAGGGGCCGGCGGCGTCCGCCTGGCGCAGGTGGCGCGGGCCGGCCGTGATCGCCGGGCTGATCCTGGTCGCGGGCGTGGTCATCGCCCTGCTGCAGCCTGCCAGGGGACCGCACGGGCTGCTCGACCCCGGCGACACCGGGCCCCGCGGCGCGCACGCCCTGGCCGCGCTGCTGGCACGCCGGGGCCAGCCGGTGACCAGGGTGATCACCGGCACTGCCGCGGCCAGGGAGGCACGCGCGGCCGGCAGCACGCTGGTGGTCACCGACCCGGGCCTGCTCAGCCGCGGGTCGCTGACCGCGCTTGCCCGGCTCCGCACCGGGCTGCTGCTGGTGGCGCCCACCAGGGCCGCGCTGGCCGCGCTCGCGCCCGAGGTGAGGCTCGGCGGAACGGCCCCGGTGCGGAGCCTGCCGCCCGGGTGCGGGCTGTCAGCCGCGCGGCTCGCCGGCGGCGCCGAGCTGGGCGGGCGGTTGCTGCGCCTTACCGCCGATGTGGCTGGCCAGCCCGGCACCTGGCGGTGCTACCCGGCCGGGCGCCGGGCGGCAGGGCAGCCGGGGCCGGTGACAGCTGGGGACACCGCTGCGGGTGCGGGACTGCCGGCGCTGGTGCGGTACGTGCGTGCCGGGCGGACGATCACGGTGCTGGGCAGCGGCGCCGCCCTGACCAACGCCCACCTGGGCCGGGACGGGAATGCGGCGCTCGCGCTGAACCTGCTGGCTCCTTCCTCGCGGGTGGTGTGGCTGGTGCCGATGCCCGGCGCCCCGGGGACGACGGCT
>DASQSC010000401.1:0-9816 GCA_035642555.1 Streptosporangiaceae bacterium
TTCCTCCGCTGCGAGGAGCGCGCCCACTGGCTGTCGGACGAGCACGGCCTGTCGCACGGCTACGCCAGCGCCATCGTGCACGAGTACGAGGTTCGGCGGCGGAGCAGGCTCAACTTCGCGTAGGGTGCCTGCATGCGCGGCCCGCAGCAGGCACGTACCCAGCCGGAACGGCCCTGATGGAGTTCGCGCGCGCCCGCGATTTCCTGCGCGCCAACCACCGGGCGGTGCTGGCGACCTTCCGGGCGGACGGGCTGCCGCAGCTCAGCCCCGTGCTCGCGACCGTTGACGACGAGGGCCGGGTGCTGGTCAGCACCCGCGAGACCGCCCGCAAGACGAAGAACGCGCGGCGCGACCCGCGGGTGTCGCTGTGCGTGATGAACGACGGCTTCTTCGGGAGCTGGATCCAGGTGGACGGGGAGGCGGAGGTCGTCTCGCTGCCCGCCGCCATGGACCTGCTGATCGACTACTACCGCCGGACCGGCGGCGAGCACTCAGACTGGGACGACTACCGCGCCGCGATGACCCGGGAGCGGCGGGTCGTCCTCCGGATCTCGATCACCCGGGCCGGCCCCGACGCCAGCGGCTGACCGCGCGATCGGCCCGGGCGGCACTGCCATTCCAGGACCGGGCGGGATTCCCGGAATCCATCCCGATCATGGAATCGGGAGCCGTCGAAGTTGCGGTGACGCCACCGGTAGTTCTCATGCCGCAACTGTCCTGCTCAGCGGGTTCGGGTGGTTGTTAGCGAACACGGCTGTAGTTATAGAGAATGATCAATGATATCGGGGGAAAGCCGCCCATCGCCCGGCTGAGCGGCTGAGCCCCCTCGCCCCGGGCGGCCCGGCAACCTGGCCCGGCGCGGGCACGACGCAACGCAGGACGAGTTTCCGCAGGTCATAGCAGGGCATGCGGTGCCCCCGGTCGGAGTCGAACCGACACTGGGGACCCTTTTAGGGGGCCGGCCTCTTCCCTTGGGCTACGGGGGCTCGCTAATGATACCCCGGGGGGCGGGCATAACTCCCGGCAAGTTGAATGGGGATCTCGAAAAATTAGCACATGTTCGCTTAACGAATTCTGGCCAGCCCCGGAAGCGAATGCACAGCGTAACCATTTTACCGTCCGGGCCCGGAACCATATACACAGAGTAATCGAATGGATGCGGACCCGCGGCACCCGGGGCGGTGCAGCCCGGGCTAGGCGGTGCGGCCCGGGCTACGAGTCCGGGCCGAGCCCAGCGGCCGCCGCGGCCCGGCCGAGCACCTCGTCGAGCATAGCGGGAGTGACCCGGCCGGTGAACGTGTTCTGCTGGCTCGGGTGGTAGCAGCCGAGGATCAGCAGCGAGCCGCCGGCCCGGGCAGCGGGCG
The DNA here is from genome assembly GCA_035642555.1 of Streptosporangiaceae bacterium. GTDB lineage: Bacteria > Actinomycetota > Actinomycetes > Streptosporangiales > Streptosporangiaceae > JAIRTY01. Next base: position 1,365 of record DASQSC010000401.1, read on the forward strand.
GGAAGCCGGCCTGTCCCTGCGCCCCGTGGCCGAAGGCCGGGCGCGGCCGGGGGACCTGGTACCCGGCGGCCCGCAGCAGCGGCCACAGCGCCTGCCACGCGAACGCGCCCAGGCACACCACCGCCCGCAGGTCATGCTGGGCTACCGCGAGCTCGGACGCCAGCCACGGCGCGCAGGCGTCGCGCTCGGACGGGGCCGGCTTGTTCGCCGGCGGGGCGCACCGCACCGCCGCCGCGATCCAGGTGCCGCGCAGCCGCTGGCCGTCGCCGGCCGCGACCGAGTCGGGCTGGCTGGCCAGGCCGCACCGGTGCAGGGACGCGAACAACACGTCCCCGCTCCGGTCACCGGTGAAGATGCGCCCGGTGCGGTTGCCGCCGTGAGCGGCGGGCGCCAGCCCCACGATCATCAGCCGCGGGCGGTCCGCCCCCCAGCCCGGGACCGGCCGCCCCCAGTACCGCTCGCCCGCCAGCGAGCGCCGCTTGACCGTGGCGACCGTCTCCCGCCACTCGACCAGCCGCGGGCAGGCACGGCACACCGACTCCCTGGCGGCGAGCTCGGCCAGGGTTCCGGCGCCCGCCGCCAGCGCCCGCACCTCGTCCGGGGTGCGGGCCACCGGCGTGCCAGGGCCCGCCGGGTCCTCCGGCCAGCCGCTGCCGGGCGGTACCGGCGAGGTCATGATGCCGTCATGGCGCCGCGACGCCGCCTGCCAGCGACCAGGCGATGCCGTCCAGGATGTCGTGCTCGCTGGCCACCACCTCGCTACAGCCGAACCTGGTCATGATCCGGTCCAGCACCATCGCGCCGCCCGCGATCACGTCCACCCGCCCCGGGTGCATCACGCTCAGCGCGGCGCGCTCGGCATGGGTCTGGCGCAGCAGCTTCTCTGCCTGGTGATGAACCTCGCGAGCCAGGATCCGGGAGTGGTGGATCCGTTCCGGATCGTAGCGAGGCAATCCCAGCGCCAGGGCCGCCACCGTGGTCACCGACCCCGCCAGGCCCACCAGGGTCCGCGCCTGCGCCACCGGCACCCGGGCGGCGACCTGAACCAGGGCCGCGTCGATGTCTGCCCGGGCCGACGCGACCTGGGCCCGGTCCGGCGGATCGCCGCGCAGGTGCCGTTCGGTCATCCGGACACAGCCGATGTCCACGCTGGCGGCCGCCGTCACCACGCCCGCCTCGCCCAGCACGAATTCGGTCGAGCCGCCGCCGATGTCGGCCACCAGGCAGGGGGCGGCCGTGCCGGGCGGAAGCTCGGCGGTCGCGCCGGTGAACGACAGGTACGCTTCCTCCTCGCCGGTGATGACCTCCGGTCCGGTCCCGAGCACCCCGGTCACGCCCCGGGTGAACTCGCCGGCGTTCGCCGCGTCCCTGGTCGCGCTGGTCGCCACCATCCGCACCGAGCGCGCCCCGGCCGCCTTGACGATGTCCGCGTACTCGGCCAGCACCCGCAGCGTGCGGGCGAGCGCATCGGCCGTGATCCGCCCGGTGGCGTCGACTCCCTGGCCCAGCCGGACGATCTCCATCCGCCGTACCACGTCAGTGAGCCTGCGCTGGCCGGGGTCCACGTCGGCCACCAGCAGCCGGAGCGAGTTGGTGCCGCAGTCGATCGCCGCCACCCGTTCCGGCGCGCTCACGGGGCCCCCGCCGGGCCGGCCTGGCTGTCCGCCGGGACACAGGGGCCGCCTTCCCACCAGCGGCCGGCCCGGTCCAGCGCCTCGGCCCCGGCCGGGTTGGCGCCCGGCACCGCCAGCTCGTGCGCGGCCAGCGCGTGCAGGCACTTCACCCGGGCGGGCATGCCGCCCGCGCTCTGGGTCCCGGCCGGGAGCGGCGCCACGCCAGCCGCCCGGGCGGCCTCGTCCCGCCGCCGCAGGTAGTCCTGGTGCGCCGACTGGTACGCCTGGCGGAAGGCGGGCTCGGTGGCGAGCCTGCGTTCCAGTTCCCGCATCACCCCGGCCGATTCCAGGCGGCTGACCGCGGCCACCGCCCGCGGGCAGGTCAGGTAGTACAGGGTCGGGAACGGGCTCCCATCCGGCAGCCGCGGCGCCGTCTCCACCACGTCCGGCAGGCCGCACCGGCAGCGGTGCGCGACCCGCCGCAGCCCGCGCGGCGGCCGCCCGAGCTGCCGCGCCACCGCTTCCTCGTCCCGGAGACCCCCCCGGGCACGCCCCGGGGCCGGCTGGCTCACTTGGCCGCCTGCCGGTCGGCCTGCCGGACCGAGCGCCACAGCTGGTCGTACCACGGGGTGGTGGCGGCCGCGGCAGCCCGGGTGCCGCCGTGCCCGGAGCGGGGCCCGATCACGATGTAACAGGTCTGGCCGGGCAGGCACAGGTGCAGCCGGTCCCGTGCCTGCTGCTCGATGTAGGCGGGATCGGTCAGCCGCCGCTGCTCGGCCGACAGCGCCCGCAACTGTGCCAGCGTCTGTGCCTGCTCGGCCTGCAGCTGGTCGATCTGGCGGCGCTGCGCGATGTACTCGCGCACCGGGTAGGCGAGGCTGAGCGCCACCGCGCAGATCACCGCGGCGAGCACCGCGGCCCGGCTGGTCAGCCGGGGCCGGTCCCGGCGAGGTCCTGTCGGGCCGGCCACGCTCTATTCCCCCAGCGACGACCGGCCGAAGGCGGCGGCACCCGCGTAGCCAGCCGCGTCGTCGAGCTGTTCCTCGATCCGCAGCAGCTGGTTGTACTTGGCGACCCGCTCGGTCCGGGCGGGCGCGCCGGTCTTCATCTGGCCGCAGTTGATCGCCACCGCCAGGTCGGAGATCGTGGTGTCCTCCGTCTCTCCCGACCGGTGGCTGATCATGCAGCTGAACCCGCTCCGGTGGGCCAGGTCCACCGCGTCCAGCGTCTCGGTCACGGTCCCGATCTGGTTCACCTTGACCAGCAGCGCGTTGGCGGAGCGCTCGGCGATGCCGCGGCGCAACCGCTCCGGGTTGGTGACGAACAGGTCGTCGCCGACGATCTGGACCCGGTCCCCGAGCGCGGCCGTGAGCGCCTGCCAGCCGCTCCAGTCCTCCTCGGCCAGCGGGTCCTCCAGCGAGACGATCGGGTAGGCGTCCAGCCATTCCGCGTAGATGGCGGTCAGCTGCTCGCTGCTGCGCGGCCTGCCCTCGAAGTTGTAGCTCCCGTCCGAGTGGAACTCACTGGCCGCCGCGTCGACGGCGAGCGCGACGTCCAGCCCCGGCGTGAACCCGGCCTTGCCGATCGCCTCCAGGATCAGGTCCAGCGCCGCCCGGTTGTGCGCCAGGTCCGGCGCGAAGCCTCCCTCGTCGCCGACTCCCGTGCTCAGCCCGTGCTGCTTGAGCACGGCCTTGAGGGCGTGATAGGTCTCCGCCCCCCACCGCACCGCCTCCTCCAACGTGGCCGCGCCTACTGGGGCGATCATGAACTCCTGGATGTCGACGCTGTTGTCGGCGTGCGCGCCGCCGTTCAGGATGTTCATCATCGGCACCGGCAGCAGGTGCGCGTTGGGGCCGCCGAGGTAGCGGAACAGCGGCAGGCCGGCGGACTCGGCCGCGGCCTTGGCCACCGCCATGCTGACGGCGACGATCGCGTTCGCGCCCAGCCGCGACTTGTCCGGTGTCCGGTCCAGGTCGATCAGCGCCTGATCGATCAGCCGCTGCTCGTCGGCCTCGTAGCCGACCAGTTCCGGCTGGATCTCGTCGCCCACCGCCGCGACCGCCCGGCTGACGCCCTTGCCGCCGTACTCGTCCCCGCCGTCGCGCAGCTCCACGGCCTCGAACGCGCCGGTCGACGCGCCGCTGGGAGCCGCCGCACGGGACAGCGTGCCATCGTCGAGCAGGACCTCGACCTCGATGGTCGGGTTCCCGCGGGAGTCCAGGATCTGCCTGGCTTGGATGGCTTCGATGGCGGGCACGTGCGGCTCCCGGGTGTCACGGTTCTCGGCAGGCTTATCCGCAATGGAGCCTAGTAGAGTCTCCGCTGCCAGCAGCAGCGGGCACGCCGTCCGGCGCCACCCGGGCTGCCGGGAGGTCAGGCCGGCAGCAGCGGAACACCGACCGCCTGTGCCGCGGCCCGCAGCCGGGCATCGGCGGTCGCCAGCGGCAGGCCCTCGCGCTCGGCCAGTAGCAGGTAGGCGGCGTCGTAAGCCGTCAGGGCATGCTGGCGGCCGGTCCCGAGGAGCGCCGCCATGCCGGCGCCCCCCGTATCAACGGAGATCGGCAGCTGGGTCAGCAGGGCGATGAAGCGGGCGGTCTGTGATTCGGTGATGCGGCCGCGGCGCTCGGCGTGCAGCAGGACGTTGGTGACCTCGAGCTCCCAGAGGGCCGGCGCGACCGCAGCATCGTCCCCGAGCTGGTCCAGGATCCCGTCGGTCTGCGGGGTCGCCTCGTCTTCGAAGCACCAGGCGAGGGCCACCGAGGCGTCCAGGACGAACGGCACGTCACCGGCGCCCTTCGCTGATCAGCTCGCGCAGCGACAGGTCGCCGAGGGTCACGCCGCGGCGGGCCCGCCGGATCGCCGCGATGACCTCATGCGGCTGTGCCGCCTGCCGGGGGGCCGGAACGAGCCTGGCCACGGGAACCCCGTGCCGGGTAATCACCACGCTCCGGCCGGCGGCCACCTCGTCCAGCAGCCTTGGCAGGTGGGTCTTCGCCTCGAATGCCCCCACGGACTCCATACGAACAGACTAGTCTGCAACTAGTCTGAACTCAACTCCCGCCCGCTCTTTCGATTGCCGGAGCGGGCTCCGCGTGGCTGCCTCGGAGTCACATCTGGTCCCTGAGGACGCGGACACCGCGCAAGCTGGCGCTGACCGCGCGGGCCGCGGCGGACAGTTCGCTGGTGGGAGCGATCCGCTCCGCGGAAGACCACCAGAACCAGCCATGGGCTGCGTAGATGTCGTCGCATAGGCGGGTGCGCCGGCTGGTGACGGCCAGGCGCGGCGGGCGGTCACCCCCGGTGACCAGCGCCGTAACGTGGTCACCGGGGTCCAGGGCGGCGGCCAGGCTTTCGAGGGCCACGCGGGCAGGAGGGCCGGCGGCCGGAGCACTCTGGGAGGGCGGCCCCTGGGCATCGAGATGTGGAAGCGGCCGCGGCTGTCCGGCTGATGTGCCACGGGCGGCCGGGATCTGCGGTGTCATTCGTGATCTCCGATTCGGTCTCTGGCCTGGCAGGGCCAACCGGCGGGTGCGCCTTCGATGATGGAATCGGGAGCATGACGGCGGAACGCCGCATGACCATCAGGCATCGCCGTATTCGCTTCGCGACTAGGAAGGCCCCGGCCGATGCGGCGCGTAGCCTAACCTCATGGGGTGTCCGTCACGGCGGCCTGACGTGGACTTCTGGTCTTCTCCTGCCGTGGCGGGGGCGCTCGCACGGTGCGACTTCCCGGTACTGCTGGAGGAGGTCCGGAAGGCTCACTGCTGGACTCAGGCTGAGCTTGCGCAGGTAGCCGGCTACTCCCAGAGCTGGGTGTCGAAGGTGATCCGCGGCCGGCAGCCGCTGACGTTAGACCAGGCCCGGGAGATCGCGCGGCGGGTCGGGATCCCCCTTCACTTGTTACGGCTCGGGGACGAGGGAGGTGACGATCCCGCGAAACGACGAGACTTCGCCAAGGCGTTAGCGCTGGCCGCTGTGCCCTGGCCGACGGCCCCACGCGGGCGAGCCCTCTATCACCCAGACGAGGGAGTCGCGCGCTCGCTGACCGCGATCACGGCGGGACAGAGGCGGCTGGACGCGACGACCCCGGCGCGGGAACTGGCCCGCAGCGTTACCGCGCACGTCGACATGGCTGCCCGCGTCCTCGGGCAGGCACGGGGATCACGGCATGCCGCGGACGTGGCCGCCGCGGTGAGCGAGGCGGCCGGTTTCGCTGGCTGGCTGCATGCTGACATGTGCGACCACGGGACCGCCCGGACCTATTACCGGCTGGCGATCGACGCGGCGCGGCGGACGGAGCACGGGCTGCTTGCCGGTTACATGCTCGGGAGCCTGGCTGTGTTCGAGATCGACAATGGGGATCACGTGAGCGGGCTGGCGCTGGCCGCGCGGGCGCGGGAGCAGATCGGCGCAAGCCCGCATGCGGTGCCGCGCGCATGGCTTGCTGCCGTGCAGGCCCTTGGCCATGCCACGGCCGGACGAGGCGGAGCCGCTGAGGCGGCCCTGGACCGCGCCGCAAGCGCGGTAGACAGCAGCGACGCAGTGAGCCCGCCGCCCTGGCCCTGGATCTTCCAGTTTGACCAGGCCAAGCTCGCCGGATACCGGGCACTGGCCTGCGTCCGGCTCGGCCGCGCCGAGGCAGCGCTGGCCGCGTTCGCTGACTCGCTGAGCGCCGCCAGGCCTTCCCCCAAGCAGCAGGCGATGATCACCCTGGAGGTAGCCACGGCGACCCGCCAGGACGCTGCCCAGCACCGGGACAACTCCCGCCTCGACGAAGCGTTCGGGCTGGCGGTCACCGCCCTGCACACCGGGGCCGAGTACGGCTCCGAGCGGGTACTCGCGCGTGCCCGCCAGTTCCGGCGTGGCTACGCCGGCCCGGTTACCTCCCAGGTGCGCGACTTTGACCGCCAGTTGCAGGCAGGGCTTCCGTGACCGGGATCCGGTTGCTGCGCATCGCTGTGTCCGGGCACCGGGGCCTTCCTCCGGAGACCGGACGGTTGGTAGATAAGGCCGTCCGGGCCGCGCTGGCCAGGTTGGAGCGCCCGGTGACGGGGCTGTCGTGCCTGGCCGACGGCGCAGACCAGATATTCGCCTGCGCGGTGCTCGATCACGGCGGCCAGCTTGAGGCGATTATCCCGGCCGCTGAATACCGCACGGGCCTCCCGTCCGAGGTGCACGCAAGGTACGACCACTTGCTCGACCGCGCTCTCAGCGTGCACCAGCTGCCGTTTGCCGAATCCACTTCCGAGGCTCATATGGCCGCGAGCCAGTTCATGCTCAGCTCCGCAGACCAGCTTTGGGCTGTGTGGGACGGTCAGCCGGCGCGAGGCCACGGCGGGACGGCAGATGTGGTCGCTCACGCCCGCAGCGAGGGCGTGCCCGTACAGGTGATCTGGCCAGCCGGTGCCAGCCGCGACTAACGCCGCGCTCCCGGATGTGCCTCCATGCCCGACGCCTTGCCTATGCCACCGGGAAGCGGGCGGCCTGCGGCCGACCCCGTTTCCCTATGCGGCCCTGCCCGCCCGGCCGATACCGCCTCCGCCACCTACTGACGTGAATTCCTGACCGGTCTCCGCCGGGCGCCTTCCCCGCACCGCAGGCGACCGCTGGCTGGCACCCACGTCACCAGGGGCCGTCATGCCCGGATCGTACAACTACCAGCGCCCAGCACCCAGGCCGCTGCCTTATCACACCAGTCCACGGCACCCCCTGGGGACCAGATCTTAACGGGTGATGGCGGGACGCTTACTGATCGCGCTGCTGCTCCCAGGCGCGGACCCGGTCCCGGTACCGCCGGGCCGCCTCGCGCAGCTCAAGCTCCGGGTCGAGCCCGCTGGCCCGGGCCGTGGCCACCAGTCGCAGCAGCTCGGCTCCGAGGGCGGGCCCCGCGCCATCAGCGTCCGCGTCCGGGGGCAGGTCCGCCAGTTCCGCCGGCACTCCGGCCCGCTCAGCCCGGCGCTGCAGCTGGGCGGCGAGCGCCAGCGCGGGCTGGCCGAACGGGACCCCTGCCAGGGCCGACGCCGGGGCGTCGCTGGCACGTGACCGTTCGGCGGCCTTGATCTGATCCCAGTTGCGCTTGACCTCGTCCGCGCCGGTCACGGTGACGTCGCCGAACACGTGCGGGTGCCGCCGGACCAGCTTGCTGACGATGCCGTCGGCGACGTCGTCGATGGTGTACGCGGTCCCGTCGCCTCGCTCGGAGGCGATCCGGGCGTGGAACATCACCTGCAGCAGCACGTCGCCGAGTTCCTCGGCCAGCGCGGCCTGGTCGCCGCTCTCCAGCGCCTCCAGCGCCTCGTAGGACTCCTCGATCAGGTGCGGCGCCAGGCTGGCGTGCGTCTGCCTGGCGTCCCACGGGCAGGCCACCCGGAGCCGGTCCATCACCGCCACCAGCCGCAGCAGCTGCCCGCCGGGCAGGTCCTCCGACCCCGCCAGCACCTCCGCCCGCACGCCACCGGACCCCGCCGGCGCCTCAGCGGACCCGGCCGCTGTCACGGCCGCCGCCAGCGCGGCGGCCGCGGCTGCCCGGCTGGCCGGGTCCTGCTCGGCACCGCCGTGATCGCACAGCCAGACCACGCTGCCGCCGCCGGTTTCCGCGGCTGCCCGGGCGAGCAGTGCTGGCAGCCCGTCCCCGGGCTCGTCCGGCACCACCTCGGAGCCGATGCCAGCCTCGGCCAGCGCCGGCAGCAGCGGGTGGCCGGCCGGCCCGGCCAGCACCCGCGCCGCCTGGTCCAGTTCCCGCCACGCCTGCCTGGTCAGCAGGCCCGGCCGGACCGTAGGCGTGGTGACGAGCAGCACGACCCGGCCGCTCAGCACTGCGGAGACGACCCCGTGGGCGG
>DASQSC010000402.1:0-3686 GCA_035642555.1 Streptosporangiaceae bacterium
AGCAGGCGCTGCCCGACCAGATCGGCACGCTGGACGCGTTCGGCCAGGCATTCGGGCCGCCCGCGCGCACGATCGCGTGGGGCCACTCGCTCGGCGGGATCATCACCGCCGGCCTGATCCAGCAGTACCCGGGCCGGTTCACCGGGGCACTGCCCATGTGCGGAGTGCTGTCCGGCGGCGTGGCCACCTGGAACACGGCACTGGATGCCGCCTTCGCGTTCCAGCAGCTCATCGTCCAGTCGCAGTCCGTGCAGATCGTGCACATCGCCGACCCGGCCGCCAACCTGGGCCGCGCGGAGGCGGCCGCCAGCGCGGCGCAGCAGACGCCGCAGGGCCGGGCCCGGCTGGCGCTTGCGGCCGCGCTTGGCGACACTCCCGGCTGGTTCACCCCGGGCTCCCCGGAGCCGGCCCCGGACGACTTCGCCGCCCAGGAGGCCAACCAGTTCCAGTGGGACAGGCAGGTGGACTTCCCGTTCATCTTCGCGTTCCGGGCCGAGCTGGAGGCCCGGGCCGGCGGCAACCCGTCCTGGAACACCGGCGTGGACTACGCCAGCGACCTGGCGAGGTCTGTCGGCTTGCGGGAAGTCGAGGCGCTCTACCACGCGGCGGGCCTCAGCCTGCAGGCCGACCTGGCAACGCTCGATCACGCCGCCCGGGTGAGCGCCGACCCCGCCGCTGTGCGCTACCTCGAGCGCAACATCACGTTCGACGGGAAGCTGCCGGTACCGGTCCTCACCCTGCACACGACCGGCGACGGCCTGGTCGTGCCGGAGAACGAGCAGGCTTACCGCAGCGTGGCGGGCCAGGCAGGTGACCTGCCGCTGCTGCGGCAGGCGTTCGTCCACCGGGCCGGGCACTGCACATTCACCCCGGCGGAGACCGTCGCCGCGGTGCAGGTGCTGCTGAACCGCCTGGACACCGGCAGCTGGGACCAGGCGGCGCTCGGCCCGGCCAGCCTGAATCAGCAGGCCGCCGCGCTCGGCCCCGGCTTCAACCCGGAGCCGCCCGCGTTCGAAACGTTCAACCCGCCGCAGTACCTGCGCCCCTTCGACCTCGGCGACCCGGTGCCCTGACGCGCATGGTGACCGGAATGCCCTGACGCGCACGGGGTGACCGGAATGCCCTGGCGCGTAAGGTGATCCCAAGGGGGGCGTGGTGAAGCGGCTGATCTCCGGGCTGGCGGCTGCTGCCGTTGCGGGCATGGCGCTGCTGCCTGCCGGGACGCTGGCTAGCGGCTCCGGCTACCGGTGCTTCCACGTGTATGCGCCGTACCGGTCCTACTCGACCGCAGGCGGCTGCCGGTCTGGGTATGTCCGGGTAGCCCTGCGGGCGGGCACGCAGCAGGTGCTCACCGTCACCAACTGGCAGCGCACCAGGACCTATGCCCTGTTCAACGGCTTCACCCTGACGGCTGGCCGCTGGGCCCACCGGTGGGGCCCCTGGACCGCCCGCATCGGCGCGCGCGGCTTCGCCGCTCCGGGGAAGAAGATCGAGGGCGACGCGCTCACCCCGCAGGGCAGTTACCGCTTCCAGTTCATGTTCGGGGTCAATGCCAATCCGGGGACGCACTTCTCGTGGCGGCACGCCTACCGCTACGACTACTGGGACGATGACCCCGCCAGTGCGCGATACAACCTGTGGACCGACGCCAGGTACCACTACCCGGGCAAGAACCCCGAGCCGATGCACAACGTCCCCGCCTACAACTATGCGGCGGTGATCGGCTACAACCTTGCCCGGGTCCCGGGTGCCGGGTCGGCGATCTTCCTGCACGTGGGCGATGGCCGGGCAACGGCAGGATGCGTCTCGCTGCCGCAGGCAGACCTGCTCAAGATCATCCGCTGGCTGAGGCCGAGCAGGGTTCCGGTGATCACCATGGCCGTCTTGTAGCTGGTTACGCCGCTGCGCCGGGAAATTCGGTTGCCCCGGGCGCAGCCATCTGGTGCACTCGCGGGAGTCGCCGATCAGGCCGGGAGGACCAGGTGCGCGGAACAGTCATGCCGATCGAGGAGGGAGTTACTGCCTATCCGGAGGACATGACGCTCCATGCGCACGCTCAACCTGGGGATCCTGGCACATGTAGACGCCGGTAAGACCACGCTGACCGAACGGCTGCTCTACCAGGCCGGTGTGATCAGCGAGGCCGGCAGCGTCGACCAGGGCAGCACCCAGACCGACACCCTGCCGCTGGAACGGCAGCGCGGTATCACCATCAAGTCCGCCGTGGTGTCGTTCGCGGTCGGCGACGTCACGGTCAACGTCATCGACACCCCCGGCCACCCGGAGTTCATCGCCGAGGTGGAACGGGTGCTGAGCGTGCTCGACGGGGCCGTGCTCGTGGTCTCCGCGGTCGAGGGCGTGCAGGCGCAGACCCGGGTGCTGATGCGGGCGCTGCAGCGGCTGCGGATCCCGGCCCTCATCTTCGTCAACAAGATCGACCGCCGCGGCGCTCAGTACGAGCGGGTGCTGACCGGCCTTTCCGGGACGCTGACGCCCGCCGTCATCGCGCTGGGCTCGGTGACCGGGCTCGGCACCCGCGGCGCCGGGTACGTGCCGTTCGGCGCTGGCGACCCGGCGTTCGCCTCCCGGCTGGCCGGCCAGCTCGCCGAGCATGACGACGCGCTGCTCGCGGCCTACGTCGGCGACGAGGCGGCGATCGGCTACCAGCGGCTCCGCACCGCGCTGGCGGCGCAGGCCAGGCGGGCGGTGGTCCATCCGGTGCTGTTCGGTTCGGCGATCACGGGGGCAGGGGTGCCGGACCTGGCCGCCGGGCTCGCCGAGCTGCTGCCAGCGGCCAGGGGCGACGCCGGCGGCCCGGTGTCTGGCACGGTCTTCAAGGTCGAGCGCGGCCCAGCCGGCGAGAAGATCGCCTGGGCGCGGATGTTCTCGGGCACCGTGCGGATCCGGGACCGGCTGCGATTCGGCGCGGACCAGGCCGCCTCGGTCACCGGGGTGAGCGTGGCCGGCGGCGGTGCCGCCGCGCCGCGCGGCTCGGCGGCCGCCGGGCAGATCGCCAGGCTGTGGGGGCTCGGCGGGATCCAGATCGGGGACACCCTCGGCTCCGGCAGCGCGGCCGGGCAGCACCGCCAGTTCGCCCCGCCCACCCTGGAGACGGTCGTGGTGCCGGCCTGCCGCGCCGACAAGGGCGCGCTGCACGTCGCGCTCACCCAGCTCGCCGAGCAGGATCCGCTGATCAACCTGCGGCAGGACGACAGCCGGCAGGAGATCTACCTCTCGCTTTACGGCGAGGTGCAGAAGGAGGTCATTCAGGCCACGCTGGCGGCTGGCTTCGGCCTCGACGTGAGCTTCCGCCAGACCACGACGATCTGCGTCGAACGGCTCGCCGGCACCGGTGCCGCGGTCGAGCGACTGGGCAATCCGCCCAACCCGTTCCTGGCCACGGTCGGGCTGCGGATCGAGCCGGCCGCGCCCGGTTCGGGCGTGTCATGGCGGGTCGAGGTCGAGCCGGGCTCCATGCCGATGGCCTTCTTCAAGGCGGTCGAGGACACCGTGCGGGAGACCCTGCGGCAGGGGCTCTACGGCTGGGAGGTGCCCGACTGCGCCGTCACCATGACCCACTCCGGGTACGTCGGAAAGCACAGCCTCGGCCACGCGCGCTTCACCAAGAGCCTGTCCAGCACCGGCGAGGACTACCGGAAGCTGACCCCGCTGGTCGTGGTCAGCGC
>DASQSC010000403.1:0-2326 GCA_035642555.1 Streptosporangiaceae bacterium
GACGCCCACCTGCGGGCGCTGGAGCGTGCGCCCGGCATCGGGTTCGGGAAGTACATCATCAGCGCCACCACTCCGTTCGGCCCCGGTGACCTGCCCGCCCTGCGGCGGGACGCGGCGGCGGTGGTGCGCAGGCTGTTCCCCGACGCCGAGGGCGAGTACGCGCGGCGGGGCTGGCGGATGTTCGGGCAGATCGACCGGGTCTACGTCAACGCCCGCGCCCGCGCCGAGCTTGGCTGGCGGCCGCGGTACGACTTCCGGCACGTGCTCGACCTGCTCAAGGACGGCCAGGACCCGCGCAGCCCGCTCGCCCGCCAGATCGGCGCCAAGGGCTACCACCCCGAATCAACCGGCATCTACACCGTGCGCTGACCGAGGACACCTGGCATGGGGTCACGCCAGGGGCTGGTCCCCGGACGGCTGCCCGTCCGGGGAACCGGCTGCTGCCAGAGTGTCGAGGATGTGCTGGCCGTAGCGGGCCAGCTTGGCCTCGCCCACGCCGCTGACCGTGCCGAGCTCGGCGAGCGAGGCGGGCCGCGCCGCCGAGATCTCCCGCAGCGTCGCGTCGTGGAAGATCACGTACGCCGGGACCCCCTGCTCCTTCGCGGTCGCGGCCCGCCAGCCACGGAGCCGTTCGAAGGTGGCGGCGGCCGGGCCGTCCAGGGCGGCGGGCTCGGCGGCCCCCCGCGCCCCGGCGCGGGCCCGGGCGGCGCGCGGCGGCGGGGCCGGGTCGCGCCGCAGCATCACCTCCCGCTCCTTCCTGAGCACGCCGGAACTGGCGGGGGTGAGGGCGAGCGTGCCGTATTCACCCCCGACCGCGAGCAGGCCCTGCGCGAGTAGCTGGCGGACCACCCCGCGCCAGTCCCGTTCCGAAAGATCGGTGCCGATGCCGAACACGGTCAGCGAGTCGTGGCCGTGCTGGGTGACCCGGGCCGTGACCCGGCCGAGCAGGATGTCGATGATGTGGCCCGCCCCGAACCGCTGGCCCCGTTCCCGGTCCAGCCGGAACACGGCGGACAGGAACTTCTGCGCCGCCACGGTGCCGTCCCAGGCCTGCGGCGGCGACAGGCAGGTGTCGCAGTTCCCGCACGGCTTGGCGGTCTCGCCGAAGTAGCCGAGCAGCTGCGCCCGGCGGCACTCGACGGTCTCGCACAGCGCCAGCATGGCGTCGAGGTGAGCGCCCGCGCGGCGGCGGTGGGCGGCGTCACCGCCGGAACCGTCGATCAGCTTGCGCTGCTGCACCACGTCGGCGAGACCGTAGGCGAGCCAGGCGGTCGACGCCAGCCCGTCCCGCCCGGCGCGGCCGGTCTCCTGGTAGTAGCCCTCGACGGATTTCGGCAGGTCGAGGTGGGCGACAAAACGCACGTCCGGCTTGTCGATGCCCATTCCGAACGCGATCGTGGCGACCATCACGATGGCGTCCTCGCGCAGGAACCGGGCCTGGTTCGCGCGCCGGGTGGCCGCGTCGAGCCCGGCGTGGTACGGCAGCGCCGTGATGCCCTGCTGGCAGAGGAACTCCGCGGTCTGCTCGGCGGAGTTGCGCGCCAGGCAGTAGACGATGCCGGCCTGGCCGGCGTGCTCGGTGCGCAGCAGGTCCAGCAGCTGCTGCCGGGGCTCGCTCTTGGGCACGATGCGGTACTGGATGTTGGGCCGGTCGAAGCTGGCCACGAAGTGGCGGGCCCGGGTGAGGCCGAGCCTGGCCGCGATCTCGGCGCGGGTGGCCTCGGTCGCGGTCGCGGTGAGCGCGATCAGCGGCACCTGCGGCCACCGCTCGCGCAGCACCGACAGTGCCAGGTAGTCGGGCCGGAAGTCATGGCCCCACTGCGACACGCAGTGCGCCTCGTCGATGGCGAACAGGGCGATCGTGCCGCGGGCGAGCAGGGAGAGCGCGGCCTCGGCGCGCAGCCGTTCCGGGGCCAGGTAGAGCAAGTCGAGCTGCCCGGCGGTGAACGCGGCCTCGACCTCGCGCCGCTGCGCCGGGTCCTGGCTGGAGTTGAGGAAGCCGGCCCGGACGCCGAGCGCGGCGAGCGCGTCCACCTGGTCCTGCATGAGCGCGATCAGCGGCGAGACGACGACCGCGGTGCCGTCCCTGACCAGCGCCGGGATCTGGTAGCAGAGCGACTTGCCGCTGCCGGTCGGCATCAGGACCAGCGCGTCCTTGCCCGCGATGACGTGGTCGATGATCTCGGCCTGGCCGTCCCGGAAGTCCCGGTAGCCGAACACCCGGCGCAGCGCGCCGGCCGCGGTAGCCGGACTGGAGCCGGGGCCGGGGGTTGCCACGCGGCCCACTGTAGGCGGATTGCGGCCTTCGCGGAGCCCTGCCGCGCCG
>DASQSC010000404.1:0-2730 GCA_035642555.1 Streptosporangiaceae bacterium
GGTCAGCAGGCCGACGATGACGCCGATCGGCAGGTTGATGAACAGGACCCAGCGCCACGACGCCCAGGCCGTGATGACCCCGCCCAGCACCAGGCCGAGCGACGCGCCGCCCATGGCGATCGCCGCGTAGAGCGCGAGCGCCCGGGTGCGGCCCCGGCCCTCCGGGAAGGCGGACACCACCAGCGACAGCGCGGCCGGCGAGGCGAGGGCGGCGCCGATCCCCTGCACAGCCCGGGCGGCGATCAGCCAGCCGGGCGTGGCCGCCAGCCCGCCAGCCAGCGAGGCGATGGTGAACACCGTGATGCCGGCCAGGAAGGTGCGGCGCCGGCCGAGGATGTCACCGGCCCGGCCGCCGAGCAGCAGCAGGCCGCCGAACGTGAGCGAGTAGGCGTTGAGGACCCAGGACAGGCTGGCCGGGCTGAAATGCAGGCCGCTGGCGATGCCCGGCAGCGCGATGTTGACCACGGTGGCATCGAGGATCACCATCAGCTGCGCGCCGAGCACCAGGGCGAGAGCGGCACCGGGCCGGCGAGGTATGGCACGGGGTTGCTGAACAGGCACTCATGTCCCCCAGACGGATATGATGGTTAACCGGAGTAAGCCTCCGCTAACTATATACGGAGGTACCCTCCGATTAGCAACTGCATTAAGCTGCCCGGCAAGGAGGGTGGCGACGACGGACATGGACACGGTTAACTCCCCGCTCCGGGCTGACGCCCGCCGCAACCGGGCCCGGCTGCTGGCCGCGGCGCTGGCGGCGTTCACCGAGCGCGGCTCGGATGACACCTCGCTGGAGGAGATCGCGCGCCGGGCGGGGGTCGGGATCGGCACCCTCTACCGGCACTTCCCCACCCGGCAGGCGCTGCTGGAATCGGTGTACCGGGACCAGGTGGACGCGCTCTGCGCGCGCGGCCGGGACCTGCTCGCAGAGCCTTCCCCGGCCGCGGGGCTGTCGGCCTGGCTGCGCGCGCTGGTGGCTTTCAGCCTCACCAAGCGGAGCCTCACGTCGGAGCTGCTGGCGGGCACGGGGAGCAAGAACGCGCCGGTGTTCTCCGGCTGCCGGACGGAGATGATCGAGACCGCGGCGGCCCTGCTCGCCCGCGCTCAGGAGGCCGGGCAGGTGCGGGCCGATATCGAGCCCGTCGATCTGCTCCGGATCTCACATGCCGTGGTGGCGGCCACCGAGCATGCCGCCGACCCCGGCACCGAGGCATACCGGCTGCTGGAGATCATGCTCGGCGGGGTGCAGGCGGCCGAAAACGAGCCCGCGCCCTGAGCCTGCCCGGCGCTAGCTCACAGCGCGGGCGGACGGTTCTCGTACGGGGTGCTGAGGACGATCGTGGTCCGGGTGGAGACGCTGGCCGCGGCCCGGATCTCCTGCAGCAGGTCCTCCAGCCCGGTCGGCGAGGACACCCTCACCTTGAGGATGTAATTCTCGTCTCCCGCGACGCTGTGGCAGGCCTCGATCGCATCCAGGTGGGCCAGCCGCTGCGGCGCGTCGTCCGGCGCCGCCGGGTCGAACGGCTTGATCGAGATGAACGCGGTCAGCGGCAGCCCGGCGACCGCCGGATCCACGATCGCCGCGTAGCCCTTGATGATCCCCCGCCGTTCCAGCCGCCGTACCCGCTGGTGGGTCGCTGACACCGACAGCCCCGTCACGCGCGACAGGTCGGTGAAGCTCATCCGGCCATCCCGGCTGAGCAACGAGATGATCGTGCGGTCGATATCTTCCACGGCGTCACGTTAGCGGAGCCCGGGCGCAGGGGTGCACCGCATGGATCGACGGGCCAGCGGCCGGATATGTAACGGTATGATAACGGCGTTTACGCTACCGCAACGGGATGTAATGGCCGCTTCACCGAACCTGCGCTGGCCGGTTACGCTCCGGCCAGGACCGGACAAGTATTACGGGCGAGCAACGGAGCGAGGTTATGGCTGAGATCGTCCTTGACCAGGTGAGCAAGATCTACGCGGGCAGCGTCACCGGCGTCAACAAGCTGAGCCTGCAGATCAAGGATGGCGAGTTCATGGTGCTCGTCGGCCCCTCCGGCTGCGGCAAGTCGACCGCGCTGCGGCTGGTCGCGGGCCTGGAGGAGATCACCAGCGGCGACATCTCGATCGGCGGCCGGGTCGTGAACGACCTGCCGCCCAAGGACCGCGACATCGCCATGGTGTTCCAGAACTACGCGCTCTACCCGCACATGACGGTGGAGCAGAACCTCGCGTTCGGCCTGCAGCAGCGCAAGACGCCCAAGGACGAGATCAAGCGCCGGGTCAACGACGTCGCCAAGATGCTCGGCCTGGAACAGTTCCTCAAGCGCAAGCCGGCCGCGCTGTCGGGCGGGCAGCGGCAGCGGGTCGCCATGGGCCGTGCCATCGTCCGCGAGCCGCAGGCGTTCCTCATGGACGAGCCGCTGTCCAACCTCGACGCCAAGCTCCGGGTGTCGATGCGCGCCTCGCTCACCCAGCTGCACGACCGGCTCGGCGTCACCACCGTGTACGTGACCCACGACCAGGTCGAGGCCATGACCCTCGGGCACCGGGTGTGCGTGCTGCGGGACGGCCAGCTGCAGCAGGTCGACACGCCGCAGACGCTGTTCGACCGCCCGGTCAACCTGTTCGTGGCCGGTTTCATCGGCTCCCCCGCGATGAACTTCGTGACCGCGGAGCTGGTGCGCGACGGCGGGCCCGCGGTGACCTTCGCCGGCCACAAGTTCCCGCTCCCGGACG
>DASQSC010000405.1:0-2348 GCA_035642555.1 Streptosporangiaceae bacterium
TCGAACGGGCTGTCGGAGCCGAACAGCACGTGATCGGTCCCGTAGAAGTCGATCACGCAGCGCAGCGCGTGAGCGGCGCCGAACATGGCCGTGTCGGCGTACATCATCCGGAAGTACTCGATCGGCCGCTTGGTCAGCTGGTAGCCGGCGATGTCGGCGCGCTGGTCCGGCGGGGTGCGGGCGCCGAGCTGATCCCAGCCGGGCCCGACCCGGCCGGAGAAGTGCGGCACCATGCTCCCGCCGTGGTGGATCAGCAGCTTCAGCCCCGGGTAGCGCTCCAGCACGCCCGCGAACACCAGCCGGGCCATGAAGACCGACAGGTCCATCTCCCAGCCGAAGGTCCACCAGATCTCGAACTTCGAGCGCTGCTCGGCCGGGTAGTCCGCCCACTCGGCGTTGCGGCAGGGGTGGACCTGGATCAGCCGGCCGTGCTCGGCCGCCCGGGCCCAGAACGGGTCCAGCCGCGGGCTGTCCATGGCCGCGCCGTGCAGATGGGTGTAGATCTGGCCGCCCAGCGCACCCAGCTCGCCGATCGCGTAGTCGAGCTCGGCCACGGCGGCCTCGGGGTCGTCCATCGGGATGCTGGCCATGAAGCCGGCGAACCGGTCCGGGTGGGAGCGGACCAGCTCCGCCAGCGACTCGTTTCCGAGCCGTGCCATCTGCCTGGCCACCTCGGGCGGGCCGAGGTCGTCCACCGGGGGCGCGGCGATGTTGATCACCTGCCGGTAGTCGCCGCCGAACTCGTCCAGCTGGGCGAATCGCACATCCATGTCCGCCAGCGACGGGATGGCACTGACCCGGTTCCGGATGTTCGCCGCCGCCGACGGCGTGTCCAGCTTGAACAGCTGGTCGTAGTAGGGCCGCGGCAGCGTGTGGCAGAAAGCGTCGATCTTCATCATGCCGGGGATTCCTCGTCTGTCGGGGGCATGCGGTACCAGTCACCACTACCGATCAAAGGCCACCGGCGCGCGCGGGGCAATGAGCTCGCCGGCAATGCCCCCGCCGGCAGTGCCCTCGCGGGACGGGCCCGGCCGCCGCTGGCTGGCCGCTCCGGCCGCGGGTAGGAAGCCGGCGGGGGGATCCGACCGTGACATCGCGAAGCACGCTGCTCAGCCGGCTGGCCGGGGCGATTGCCCGGGATGCCGCTCGTCACCCGCTGCCGTGGCGGGCCTGCCACGCCGTGCGTGACCTGCTGGGCGCGGATGGCGCGGCGGTCACGATCAGGCTCCCGGCAGGGGACCGGCTGAGCCTGTGCGCCACCGGTGACCGGTCGCAGCGGCTGGCGGACCTGCACGAGGAACTGGGGGAGGGGCCCGCCATCGATGCCTGCCGCGCCGGACAGCCGCAGGTGACCGGGCTGGACCGGCTGGCCGCGGCCCGCTGGCCGCGGTTCATCCCGGCCGCCGCGCGGGTGATCGGCCGCCGCGGGATGCTCTGGTCGCTGCCGATGGACCCGGCCGGCCAGGTTATGGGGGCCATCAGCCTGCACCGGCTGGCGCCGGGGTCGCTGGCCGAGCCGCTGCCGGCCGCCCGGTTCGTGGTCAACGCGACGGCGGTGACCCTGTTGCGGGACCCGGTCGTGGGTCGCGTGCTCCGTTCGGCCGGGTGAGGCCTGGGCCGGGCGCTGTCAGCCGCCTGCCTGCGGGCCCGCCGCCTGCCAGGCACGGGCCAGCCGCCGGGCGGCGCCCTGGGGGTCGGCGGCGGGATGGACCGAGTAGACCGGCCGTCCCTGCCGGAACCGGCCCGCCGGCCACCAGTACAGGCCGCAGGCGTAGCCGACCGCCTGCCCGCCCGCCGGGTAGAGCACGCCGTCGCTGGGACTCAAGGTCATGCCCACGGTGCCGATGCCCCGCGCGGCGAGGGAAGCGTACAGTCCTGCCAGCGCCTGGCTCGGGGTCGGTCCGGTCACGACGTTGCCTCCACTGCGCGGAGCGGGCTGCGCGGAAACCGGGGAGGCCCCGAACCATACCAGAACGCCCGGCAGGCTCGTCGGCCGAGTTCGGCGCTTCGGCGCGGGCCGGCGGTGGCTGCCGTAGCATCATGCGATCGGCATGACGCACCAGTGGGGAGCGGCAGCGGTGTCGACTTGCGCAAACGGACATCTCATACCGGCGGGCTCGGACCGCTGCGGGGAGTGCGGGGGCAGGGCGCAGCAGCCCGGGGACGACCCCGGCGACCTGGTCCTCGACTACTCGAGCGGCTCGTTCACGGCTTTCATCGCGAGCCAGGAGGCATCGGAGCAGGGGGCGGCCACGGCCCTGGCGGCCGCGGTTCCGGAAGCCCCGGCGCCGCGGGCCGGCGGAGTCACGGTCCCGCCGGCGCGGCCCGCCGCAGTCCCGGGCCGGGCG
>DASQSC010000406.1:0-2523 GCA_035642555.1 Streptosporangiaceae bacterium
GCACCGCGCTGGCCCGGCTGCGCGAGGACGCCCGGGCCGGTGACCCGCTGGTGTCCGACGTCATCGCGGTGGCCGAGGCGGAGGCCGCGCTGCGGGGCGGCGACAGCGGCCGGGCCCGGGCGCTGCTGCTGGTCGCGGACGGGAACGGGCAGGCGGGAGCGGAGGCGGTGCGGGCCCGGGCCGGCCTGGCACAGGGCTGGCTGCTGCTCGCGGACGGGGACTTCGGCGGGGCGCTGGCGGCCGTCCGGCCCTGGCTCGACCACGGCGCCCGGGCGACGCTGCCGGAACGGATCTCAGCGCTGCTGGCGGCCGCCGTGGCGACCCGCCGGCTCGGTGACTCGCCGGAGGCGGCGGCCCTGCTGGAGCGGGCGCTGGCGCTCGGCGAGCCCGAGCGCGCCTACCGGGCGTTCCTCGACGGCGGGCCCGCCGTCCGCGCCACCATGACCGTGCTGATCCAGCCGACCAGCCGGCACGCCTCGTTCGCCGGCCGGATCCTGGAGCGGTTCGACGCCCAGGGGCCGCGGCCGGCCGGGGCGGGCAGCGGCGAGAGCGTTCGGCTGACCGCCAGCGAGCTGGCCGTGCTGTGCTTCCTGCCCTCCCACATGACGAACGAGGAGATCTCACAGGCCCTGTTCCTGTCCGTCAACACGGTGAAGACGCACCTTCGTTCCGCCTACCGCAAGCTCGGGGTCAGCCGCCGCCGGGAGGCGATAGCGCGCGGCCGCCGGCTCGGCGTGCTGTGAGGGCGGGTCCCGCGGCTTCCTGCCCGGCCGCGGATCTGCCAGACACGCCCGGCCAGGCCACTAAACTTGGGCCGCCGTAGCAGAGCAGGCGACCACGGGAGTACCGAGTGAAGACCGATGTCGAGGAGCTGGGCCCCACCCGGGTCAAGCTGACCATCGAGGTTCCGTTCGAGGAACTCAAGCCCAGCCTCGACCAGGCGTACCGGGAGGTGGGCCGGCAGGTCCGGGTGCCCGGCTTCCGGCCGGGGCACGTCCCGCCCAGGGTCATCGACCAGCGCTTCGGGCGCGGGGTCGTGCTGGAGCAGGCGGTGAACGACGCTGTGCCGAAGCTGTACGGGCAGGCGCTCACCGACAACGAGGTGTTCGCGCTCGGCCAGCCCGAGCTTGAGATCACCAGGCTGGACGACGGCCAGCAGCTCGCCTTCACCGCCGAGGTGGACGTGCGGCCCAAGTTCCAGCTCCCCGGCCTGGACGGGCTGCCGGTGACCGTGGAGGGCGCCGAGGTCAGCCCGGACGAGGTGGAGGAGTACATCGGGCGGCTGCGGGAGCGGTTCGCGTCGCTGCGCGGCGTGGACCGGCCGGTGGAGCAGGGCGACTACGTCTCCATCGACCTGTCGGCTGCCGTGGACGGCAAGCCGGTCGAGGACGCGCAGGCGAGCGGGGTGTCGTACGAGGTCGGCAGCGGCTCGATGCTGGACGGCCTGGACGAGGCGCTGACCGGCATGAGCGCGGGCGACTCCGCCACCTTCACCGCCGAGCTGGCCGGCGGGGAGCATGCGGACGAGCAGGCCGAGGTCACGGTGACCGTGCACAGCGTGAAGGTCAAGGACCTGCCCGAGCTTGACGACGAGTTCGCGCAGTCGGCGAGCGAGTTCGACACGCTCGGCGAGTTCCGGGCCGCGACCCGCGAGCGGCTGGCCACCGCCAAGCAGATGCAGCAGGTCGGGCAGGCCAGGGAACGTGCCATGGACGCGCTGCTGGAGCAGCTCGACCTGCCGCTGCCGGATCGGCTGGTGGCGGAGGAGACCGAGGCGCGCGAGCAGGACCTGCTGCAGCAGATCGAACGGGCGGGCACCACCAGGGAGGGCTACCTCGAGGCGCGCGGTATCACCTCCGGCGACCTGGACGAGGAGCTGTCCCGGGACGCCCGCCGGGCGGTCAAGGCCGGCTTCGTGCTGGACCAGCTGGCGCAGGACGAGGGGCTGGAAGCTGAGCAGGACGAGCTGAACTCCTACGTCATCGAGCAGGCCTACCGGATGGGGGTGCCGCCGGACCGGCTCGCCAAGGAGCTCATCGACCGGGGCCAGCTCGGCGTGATCCAGGCTGAGGTGGTGCGCGCGAAGGCGCTCACGCTGATGGCGGAACGGGCCGCGGTCACCGACGACGCCGGGCGGCCGGTGGACGTCAAGGCGCTGACCGAGACCGCCACCAGGGAAGCCGGGGCGCAGGCCGCGGCGGAGGCGGCGGGCGCGGGGGAGGAGACCACCGGAGCCGAGGCCGCCGGTGACGACGCCGGCGGTGACGCGGCCGGCGGTGATGAGGCCGGCGGTGATGGGACGGCCGGTGATGAGGCCGCGGGTGATGAGGCCGCGGCCCGCGAGAGCTAGCCGGCACCAGGGCCGGGGCCCGGCCTGCGCCCACAGCGAACAGCAGGCCCGCCGGGATCATCCGGTCACCCGCCGGAGTTAGGGTCACTGTCAATGAGGCAGGAAAGCGAGCGGAACAGGTGAGCCAGCCAGTGACGCAGACCGGGGAGGGAAAGGTGAGCGGCGTGGCAGGG
>DASQSC010000407.1:0-2943 GCA_035642555.1 Streptosporangiaceae bacterium
TTCCTGACCTTGAGCTCCTCCGACGACCAGCCCTCGGGCTTGAGCGACCCGGCCCACGGCACCACGTTCAGCGCGAGCGGGGCCGGGAACGGCCCGAGGTCGCCCACCGCGGCCCGCACGTCGCCGGCCCGCTGGCCGAGGCTTCGCGTGCCTGCGGTCTTGGCCAGCTGGTCATAGAGGGTCTCGATGCCCGCCTGGCCGGTCCCGGACGCCGCCTGGTAGGAGGCGACCACCATCTCCCGCAGCCCGAACTCCTGGTGCAGCGCGCCCATCGCGACGATCAGCGACAGCGTGGTGCAGTTGGGGTTGGCGATGATGCCCTTCGGCCGCCGCGCGGCGTCCCGCGGGTTCACCTCGGGCACCACCAGCGGGACATCGGGATCCATCCGGAACGCGCCGGAGTTGTCCACCGCCACCGCCCCCCGGGCGGCGGCGACGGGCGCCCATTCGGCGGATACGTCGTCTGGTACGTCGAACATGGCCACGTCCACCCCGTCGAAGACCTCCGGGGCCAGGGCGAGGACCTCGGTCTCGGCGCCTCGCACCCGCAGCCGCCGCCCGGCCGACCGCGGCGAGGCCACCAGCCTGATCTGGCCCCAGACGTCTTGCCTGGTGGACAGCAGGTCGAGCATCACCGTGCCGACGGCGCCGGTGGCGCCGACGACGGCGAGCGACGGACCGCCGCTGCGGCGGACGGCAGCGCCGCTGCGCCGGGGCTGGCCAGGCCGCGCGGTCACCGGCCCGTCCCCCCGTACACGACCGCTTCGACGTCGGCGGCCTCGAGCTTGAACGCGCCGTGCGCGGCAGTGACCGCGGCGTCGACGTCGTTCTCGTCCACCACCACCGAGATCCTGATCTCCGAGGTGGAGATCATCTCGATGTTCACCCCGGCGTCAGCGAGCGCGCTGAAGAAGGTCGCGCTCACCCCCGGGTGCGACCTCATCCCCGCGCCGACCAGGGAGATCTTGCCGATCCGGTCGTCGTAGAGCAGTGATTCGAACCCGATCTCCAGCTGGACGGCGCGCAGCGCGGCCATCGCCGCCTCGCCCTCGGCGCGCGGCGCCGTGAATGAGATGTCGGTGAGGCCGGTGGTGGCGGCCGAGATGTTCTGCACGATCATGTCGATGTTGATCCCGGCGCCGGCGATGACCCGGAAGATCTTCGCCGCCTCGCCGACCACGTCCGGCACCCCGGCGACGGTGATCTTCGCCTCGCTCCGGTCATGCGCGACCCCCGAGATGATCGCCTGTTCCACTCCCGGCTCCTCCTTCCGTCCCTGCGGCTGGTTCATTACCCAGGTGCCCTCGCGGTTGCTGAACGAGGATCGCACGTGGATCGGCATGGCGTACCGGCGCGCGTACTCCACACAGCGAAGCTGCAGCACCTTGGCGCCGCAGGCGGCCATTTCCAGCATCTCTTCGTAGGAGATCGCCGGGATGCGCCGGGCGGTCCGGACGATGCGCGGGTCAGCCGTGAAGATCCCGTCCACGTCGGTGTAGATCTCGCACGCGTCGGCCTTCAGCGCGGCGGCCAGCGCCACCGCCGTGGTGTCGGAGCCGCCCCGGCCCAGGGTGGTGATGTCCTTGCCGTTCTGCGACACGCCCTGGAAGCCGGCCACGATGGGGATCGCGCCGTCGGTCAGCGCGCCGGTGATCCGGCCCGGGGTCACGTCGATGATCCGGGCCTTGCCGTGCGCGTCGTCGGTGATCACCCCGGCCTGGGAGCCGGTGAACGAGCGCGCGCTCAGCCCGAGGTTGGCGATGGCCATCGCCAGCAGCGCCATTGAGATCCGCTCGCCCGCGGTGAGCAGCATGTCCATTTCCCGGCCCGGTGGCAGCGGGCTGACCTGCCTGGCGAGGTCATTGAGCTCATCGGTGGTGTCGCCCATCGCGGAGACGACCACGGCGACCGAGTGCCCGGCCTTGCGGGTGGCGACGATGCGCTGCGCCACCCGCTTGATCCCGTCCGCGTCTGCGACCGAGGACCCGCCGTATTTCTGCACGACAAGCGCCACGGGCTCCGCTCCTGTCCGCTCGGGCTGCTGGCGGCTTGAAGTGTACCCATTGGCCCGGCCGCGGCCGGGTGGATTCAGCCCGGCCGCCGGCGCCGGGCGGCGCCCGGTGCGGATCTGATCGTGGCTGGTCCGGACGGCCGTGACGGTCAGGCGGGGCTCTCCTCGCCCACGTCGAGCCGGACGTGGGCGACGACGGAGTGCAGCGCGCGCAGCGCGGCGCCGGCCTGGGTCCCCCAGTGGTTGAGGTAGGAGTACTGCCACCACCACAGCGCCTCCAGCGGCCGTTCGGCGCGGTAGTGCTGCAGGCCGTGGACCAGGTCGGCGGCGATGGCGGCCAGGTCGTCCGACAGCTGGAAGGCGGTCACCTTGCTGTCCCCGTACGGGTCGAAGATCTCCCCGTACTCGTCACAGCTGCCCAGCCGCTCGGCCAGCCCGGACCGGAGCGCGTCCAGATCCGGGTCGCCGCCCACCGACGGCTCCCAGTTGCCGGGCGGGATGACATCGGTGGTGGCGCCCAGCCGGGCACCGGCCAGCAGGATCTGCGACACCTCCAGCAACAGCAGCGGCACGACCTCGCCTTCGCCCTCGCCGCTGGCCAGGGCGGTCACGCCGTCAAGGAAGTCCTGGACCTGCCCGGCCACCTTGTCGGCCAGCGGGCTCCAGCTGTCCTCCGGCACCTGGCCCGTGGCGGGTTCCTGGCCGGTGCGTTCCTGGCCGGTGCGTTCCCCGCCGGCGGTGCGCTCCCGGCCGGCGGTGCGCTCCCGGCCGACGGTGCGTTCCCGGCCGGGACTGCCCGCGCTGGCGGCCGTCAGGTCAGACATCGAGCAGCCTCCGTCCTTCGAATGCCCGGCCGAGCGTCACCTCGTCGGCGTACTCCAGGTCACCGCCGACCGGGAGCCCGCTGGCCGGCCTGGTGACCCGCAGCCCGA
>DASQSC010000408.1:0-4268 GCA_035642555.1 Streptosporangiaceae bacterium
TCGGCGGAGTCGGAGCCGAACGTGGACTGCAGCCGGGCCAGGCCCTCGTCGATGTCACAGCCCCGGCTCTCCACCAGCCCGTCCGTGTAGAGAACCAGCAGGCTGCCGTCTTCCACCTCGAATGTCTTGCTGCTGACCAGCCCGTCGCCCACGCCCAGCGGCGGGGCCGGAGACAGGTCGAGGAACTGGGCCTTCCCGTCCGGCGGCACCAGCAGCGGCGGCAGGTGCCCGGCCGAGGCGATCTCGCAGCTGCCGGTCACCGCGTCGTAGAGCGCGTAGGCGCAGGTGGCGAAGTGGGGCTCGCGCTCGCCCATCAGCTCCATGATCTCGTTGAGCTGGTGCAGCGACTCGGCCGGCGTCAGCTCGAGCATGGCCAGGGTGCGGATGGCGGTCCGCAGCCTGCCCATGGTGACCGCGGCCCGCACGCCGTGCCCGGCCACGTCGCCGACCACCAGCGCCACCCGGGCTCCCGGCAGCGCGATGGACTCGTACCAGTCGCCGCCCACCTCGATCAGCTGGCTGCCGGGCAGGTAACGGTGGCTGACCTCGATCGGGGCCGGCGCGGACAGGTCCGATGGCAGCAGGCTGCGCTGCAGCGTGAGGGCGGTGGTCCGCTCCCGGTTGTAGCGGCGGGCGTTGTCAATGAAGATCGCCGCCCGGGCGGCGAACTCCATCCCGATCTCGGTGTCGTAGGCGTCGAACGGCCGGAACCCGGCCCGCCGGGTGCACACGAAGAAGCCCAGCGTGCTGCCCCGGGCATTGAGCGGCAGCAGCAGCATCGAGGTCCCCGTCAGCAGCTTGCTCACCGGCCGCCGCAGCCAGGACTCGGCGATCGCGTCCGCCTTGCCGTCGTCCACCCGGCTGATCAGCACCGGCATGCCGGTGGCCATGCATTCGGTGTACGGGGTGCCGGCCGGGTACCTGAGCACCTCGCCCGGCGGGAACGCCGCCTCCCAGCCGGGGTCCTCGTCGTCCACGGCGACCGCCATCCGCCGCAGCATCTGGGAGCCGTCCGGGGCCTGGTCGGCGAACTCGTCGGCTGCCACCAGGCTCTCCAGGATCAGCAGCCCGGACGCGTTGCAGAAGTGCGGCACCACGATGTTGATCAGCCCGCGTGCCATCTGATCGAGGTCGAGCGTGGCCCCGATCTGGCGGAACGTGTCATCGAGCAGGGCCCGCCGCATGAGCGCCGGGTCCAGGAACTGCTCGTCGGCCGGCGGCGGCAGGCGCATGATCACCAGAGCCGTGAGGCCGCCGTCCGCGCCCTGCATGGGCTGGACCGTCACCACGGCGTCCGCGGCGCAGACCCGGCGGGTCCGGATCGACAGCACCGCCGTGGCCTCCCGGCCCGCCTTGGCCGCCTCCAGCAGGCTCGACAGTGCCGACGCCGGCTGCTCGGCCGGGTTCACGACGTCAGCGAGCCGGGACCCGATCAGCTCGTCGCCGGAGGGCTGGAGGATCCCCGCCGCTCCCCGGTCATGCTGAACTATCCGTCCGACCCCGTCTATCCCGAGAATCAGCGTCCGCACGGAGGTGGTCACTGGCAAGGCGGCGATGATGAAAACGATACCTGAATCACACCCTCTGTCCCTCGTGAGTGACCTTCTGCCAGGCCCCTTCTGTCCGATAAGCTCCTTGTGTCCGTTACTCAGACTCGATAACCGGAAGACTCCTGAAACAGTGGTTCTCCTGGTTAGCGTGATTCGCGGCCCCGCACGGCCGGCCGGGTTACCGTCGTGACCCCCGCGTAGGCAGGAGGAACGCGTGCCAGCCGGGCGGGTGATCATCGTCGGAGCCGGCCCCACCGGCCTGGCGCTGGCCTGCGAGCTGGCGCTGGCCGGGACCGAATGCCTGGTCCTGGAGCGGCGGGCGGGCCTGCGCACCGACTCCCGGGCGGCCAACCTGCACGCCCGCAGCATGGAACTGCTCGACCTGCGCGGCCAGGCCAGCCGGTTCGCGGCCGCCGGGCTGCCGGTGCCGGCCTTCCCGCTCGGGCTGACCGGCGCGAGGATCGGTTTCGGCGTCCTGCACTCCGACTTCCCCTACCTGCTGGATATCCCCCAGAGCACCATCGAGGAGCTGCTGGCCGCCCGGGCGGCCGAGCTCGGGGTGACGGTCGGCTGGTCCCGCCCGGTCACGGGGATCGAGCAGGATGGCAGCCGGGTGCGGGTGACGGCCGCCGACGGCGGCCGCGAGGAGGCGGACTACGCGGTCGGCTGCGACGGGATCCGCAGCTTCGTCCGGGAATCCCTCGGCATCCCCTTCCCCGGGGCGCCCAATCCCGGCTCCGTGATCCTCGCCGACCTGCACGTGGACGGCCTGCCGGCCGACCGTGCGCACGGCGAGCTGTCGCAGCGGGGGATGCTGCTGGTGTTCCCGTTCCGCGACGGCTCGGCCCGGGTGGTGCTCTACGACTACTCCCGGGCCGCCCTGCCGGTGACCGAGCCGGTCACGTTCGCGGAGGTCACGACCAGCCTGGCGCACGTCGCCGGGCGGGATCTCGGTCCCCGCGACCTGCGGTGGTCAGGGCGGTACCGGAGCGAGAGCCGCCAGGTGCCGTGCTACCGGTCCGGGCGGGTGTTCCTGGCCGGGGACGCCGCCCACACCCATTCGCCCGCCGGCGCCCAGGGCCTCAATCTCGGGCTGCAGGATGCGATGAACCTGGGCTGGAAGCTCGGTGCCGCGGTGGCGGGCTGGGCGCCGCCGTGGCTGCTCGACTCCTACGATTCCGAACGGAGGCCCGTCGGGGCGGCTGTCCTTGCCCTCACCGGACGCCAGTTCTGGCTCAACACGGCGCGGACCCGGCGCCGCCGGGCGCTGCGATGGGCGGCGCACCGGCTGGCCGCGCCGCTGCCGGGGGCGCGCGGGTGGCTGGCCCGCGAGTACTCGGGGGTGGCCGTCCGCTACCAGGCGCCGCCGGGCTCGCACCCGCTGGCCGGGCAACGGCTCCCGCCAGGGACCGTGGTGCCCGCTGAGGTCGCGGCTGCGGACGGCGGGCCGGCGGACGGGCCGGCCGGGACCGGGCTCAGGCTCGCGGACCTGTTCCGCGACGGGCGGTTCGTGCTGCTGGAACGGGCCTCCGGCAGCACCGGGGACGGCCGCCAAGGCGGCGCAGCGGCGGCCGGCCGCCTCCCCCGCCCGGTGCGGTCGGTGCGGTACCGGGAGCGCACGGCACGGCTGCCGCCGGCGGCATTAGTGCGCCCGGACGGGTACGTGGCGTGGGCATCGGACGAGCGTGACCCGGCCCGCCGGGCCGCGCTGATCGCCGAGGCGGTACGGCACTGGTGCACCTTCGGCTGAGCTGACAGGATCCGCCTGGCTGGTGCGGTCCCCGGCTGAGCTGACCGGAGCCTCTTGGCCGGTGCGGTCCCCGGCTGAGCTGACCGGAGCCTCTTGGCCGGCGCGGTCCCCGGCTGAGCTCACAGACGCCGCCCGGCGGAGCCTTGCTGCCGGCGCCGGCGTGGCATGATCGTCCGGGCTGAGCCGACGCCCCGGCCGGAGGCGCCGCGGCTGATGGGAGTGGACATGCCATCGCGTCCCCGGGTGACCGTGCTGGGCAGCATCAACACCGACATCTCGGTCGGGGTGCCGCACCTGCCGGGGCCGGGTGAGACCGTGCTGGGGGCGGCCGCCGTGATCGGCCCCGGCGGTAAGGGCGCGAACCAGGCGGTTGCCGCCGCCCGGCTGGGCGCGCTGGTACGGATGGCCGGCTGCGTGGGGGACGACGATTTCGGCGCCCGGCGGCTGGCCGGCCTGGCGGCCGAGGGGGTGGACACGGCCGGCGTCCGTGCCGTGCCGGGAACGGTCTCGGGGCTGGCGCTGATCACGGTGGATCCGGCCGGCGAGAACGCGATCACCGTATCCCCGGGAGCGAACGAGGTAGCCGGTGAGCCGGAAGTGGCGGCGGCGTTCGCGGCCGGCTGCGACGCGCTGGTGCTGTCGGCCGAGATCCCGGCGGCGGCACTGGCCGCGGCGCTGGCCCGGGCCCGCGCCGGGGGAGTGACCACGGTGCTCAACCTGGCGCCGGTGCCGGCGGGGGCGGCCGGCCTGCTGGCCGCCGGGCCCGACTGGCTGGTGGTCAACCTGCCGGAGGCAGCGACGGTGCTGGACCGCCAGGTGCCGCCCGGGAAGGCGCCGGCCGCGGCGGCCGAGCTTGCCCGGGCAGGTGCCCGCCACACGGTGATCACGCTGGGAGCGGCCGGGGCGGTGCTGGCGGGAGCGGCAGGGGAGGCGGCCGTGCCGGGGTTCAGGGTGCACAGCGTGGACTC
>DASQSC010000409.1:0-9374 GCA_035642555.1 Streptosporangiaceae bacterium
TGCAGCAGCACCGAGGCCAGCTTGTAGCCGATCGCGGGCCCGCCCCTGACGGCGGCGCCCGCGCGGGCGGCAGGCGCGGTCACGGCGTCCCTCCCTCCGGGAACAGGTGCGGCGCCTCGCCGCTGCCGTCCCAGCCCAGCAGGTTGAACCGGACCTGCCCGCCGGCGTCCCGGAACGTCTGCCCGCTGGCCTGCGTCCCGGGATGGAACGAGGCCACCGACGATGGCGGGCCCTGCCCGCCCATGCCCGGCCCGCCGTCGCCCTCCAGGCTGCACTGCGAGAACAGTTGTTCGTGCTGGGCCGCGAGGCTGCCCGCGTCCTCCTCGTGGGCGAGCGGGATGACGTAGCGCTCGGTGTACTTGGCGATGGCCAGCAGCCGGAACAGGTCCTCCAGGTCGGCCGGGGACGCGCCGACGGCGGCGGCGAGCCCGGCGTCCCAGGGCTGCCCCAGCTGGTGGCTGCGCATCATGCTGCGCACCGCGGCCAGCTTGCGCAGCACCTGCTGCACCGGCTCCACCGCGCCGGCCGTGAACAGGTTCGCCAGGTACTCCGCCGGGATGCGCAGCGCGTCGATCGCCGCGAACACCTGGTCCGGGTCGTCCTCGTCGTAACCGGCGGCCGAGACCACGTCGGCGACCGGCGACAGCGGCGGGACGTACCAGACCATCGGCATCGTCCGGTACTCCGGGTGCAGCGGCAGCGCGACCCGGTGCCGCACCGCGAGCGCGTAGACCGGGGACCGCCGGGCGGCGTCGATCCAGTCGTCAGGGATGCCATGCCGGGCGGCCTCGGCGGCGACGGCCGGGTCGGCCGGGTCGAGGAACACTCCCAGCTGCGCCTGGTACAGGTCCTGCGGGTCCGCGGTGGCAGCGGCGGGCAGCACCGCGTCCGCGTCGTACAGGAAGACCCCGAGGTAGCGCAGCCGGCCGACGCAGGTCTCCGAGCAGATGGTGGGCTGGCCGGCCTCGATCCGCGGGTAGCAGAGGGTGCACTTCTCGGCCTTGCCGGTGCGGTGGTTGAAGTACACCTTCTTGTACGGGCAGCCGGACACGCAGAACCGCCAGCCCCGGCAGCGGTCCTGGTCCACCAGCACGATCCCGTCCTCGTCGCGCTTGTACATCGCGCCGGACGGGCAGGAGGCGACGCAGGACGGGTTCAGGCAGTGCTCGCAGATCCGCGGCAGGTAGAACATGAAGACCTGCTCGAACGCGAGCTTCACCTGATCGGCGAGGCCGGCCAGGTCCGGGTCGGTGGCGGCGTGGTCAGGCCCGCCGGCCAGGTCGTCGTCCCAGTTGCTGCCCCACTGCACCTGCATGTCCCGCCCGGTGAGCGCGGAGATCGAGTGAGCGCTCGGGGTGTAGGTGCCCAGCGGCGCGGCCAGCAGGGTCTGGTAGTCGTAGGTCCACGGGTCGCCGTAGTCGTCGATGCTCGGCAGGTCCGGGTTCCAGAAGATGCTCAGCAGCCGGCGGAGCCGGCCGCCGGCCCGGAGCTGGAGCCGGCCCTTGCGGTCCAGGGTCCAGCCGCCCTTCCACTGCTCCTGGTCCTCATACCGCCGCGGGTACCCCGTCCCCGGCTTGGTCTCGACGTTGTTGAAGTACACGTACTCGGTGCCGGGCCGGTTGGTCCAGGTCTGCTTGCAGGTCACCGAGCAGGTGTGGCAGCCGATGCACTTGTCCAGGTTCATCACCATCGCGACCTGGGCCATCGGCCTCATCGGTGGCACTCCTGCCTGCGCATCAGAACTGCACCTCCTGCGAACGGCGGCGGATCACCGCGACCTCGTCCCGCTGGTTCCCGGTCGGGCCGTAGTAGTTGAACGCCCAGCTCAGGTGGGCGTATCCGCCGATCAGATGGGTGGGCTTGACGATCAGCCGGGTCAGCGAGTTGTCCGAGCCGCCGTGCCAGCCGGAGATCTCCGACCGCGGGGTGAGCAGGTGCCGGTCCTTGGCGTGGTACATGAACGCAGTGCCGCGCGGCATCCGGTGGCTGACCACCGCCCGGCAGGCGACCACCCCGTTCCGGTTGTAGGCCTCGATCCAGTCGTTGTCGCTCACCCCGATCGCGGTCGCGTCGCCCGGGCTCAGCCAGATCACCGGGCCGCCCCGGAACAGCCGCAGCATGTGCAGGTTGTCCTGGTACTCCGAGTGGATCGACCACTTCGAGTGCGGGGTGAGGTAGCGCACGGTGATCTCCGGCCGGCCCTCATTGTGCAGCCCCTGGTTACCGAAGTAGCGCGCGTAATCCAGCGGCGGCCGGTAGGCGGGCAGCATCTCCCCGTACTCCCGCATCCAGTCGTGGTCGAGGAAGAAGTGCATCCGCCCGGTGAGCGTGTGCCACGGCTTCTTGCGCTCGGTGTTGACCACGAACGGTGAATACCGGCGGCCCCCGGCCTCGCTGCCGGACCATTCCGGGGAGGCGATCACGGCGCGGGGCTGGACCTGCGTGTCGGCGAACGTGATCCGGTCACCGGAGCGCTCAGCGGCCAGGTCGGCCAGCTCGACGCCGGTCCGTTTCTCCAGCTCCCGCCAGCCGGCCACGGCCACCTGGCCGTTGGTGGTGCCGGACAGCGCCAGGATCGCCTCGGCCAGCTGCACGTCGCGGGCCAGCCGGGGCCGGCCGTCCGCCACTCCCCCGCGCACCGTCCCGTTCGCCCGCCGCAGGTAGTCGACGGCTTCCGGCACCTGCCAGGTGACGCCCTTGACCGACATCCCGAGGGTGTCGAGCAGCGGGCCGGCGGCGGCCAGCTTCTGCGCGACCGCCGGGTAGTCGCGCTCGATGGTGACCAGTCGAGGCATGGTCACCCCGGGCACCGGCTCGCATTCGCCGCGTTTCCAGTCGCGTACCGTCCCGCCGGGCTGGGCCAGCTCGTCCGGGCTGTCGTGCATGAGCGGGGTGGCGACCACGTCGGTGCGGGTGCCCAGGTGCCCGGCGGCCAGCCGGGAGAACTCGGCCGCGATCATCGTGAACGCGTCGAAGTCGGTGCGGGCCTCCCACGGCGGCGGGATCGCCGGGTTGAAGGAGTGCACGAACGGGTGCATGTCGGTGCTCGAGATGTCGTGCTTCTCGTACCAGGTCGCCGCGGGCAGCACCACGTCCGCGAACGTGCAGGTGCTCGTCATCCGGAAGTCGATCGCGGTCAGCAGGTCGAGCTTGCCCCGCGGCGCCTCTTCCTGCCAGGTCACCTCGGCGGGGCGCAGGTCCGGCGGCGACTCCGCCGCCCGCACCGCGTCGTGGGTGCCGAGCAGGTGCCGCATGAAGTACTCCATGCCCTTGCCGGAGGACCCGAGCAGGTTCGCCCGCCAGACCGTCATCACCCGCGGCCAGTTCGCCGGGTCGTCGGGGTCCTCGCCCGCGAACCGCAGCCGGCCCGCCTGCAGTTCCCCGACGACATATCCGGGAACGGGCTGGCCTGCCGCTGCGGCCTCGTCCGCCAGGTCGAGCGGGTTGCGCCCGAACGCCGGGTGAGAGGGGGTCCAGCCGAGCCGGGACGCCTGCGCCAGGCAGTCGGCGAAGGTCCGGCCCTCGAACATCCCCCGGCCCAGCGGGCTGGCCAGTTCCGCGGGCCCGAACGCCTCGTACCGCCACTGGCCGGCGTGCAGGTAGAAGAACGACGTGCCGGTCATGTGCCGGGGCGGCCGCTGCCAGTCAAGCGCGAACGCCATCTGCTGCCAGCCCGCCAGCGGCCGGACCTTCTCCTGGCCGACGTAATGCGCCCAGCCGCCGCCGTTGACCCCCTGGCAGCCGCAGAGCATCAGCAGCGTGAGGAACGTCCGGTACACCTGGTCGGAGTGGTACCAGTGGTTGGTGCCCGCCCCCATCGCGATCATGGACCGGCCGCGCGACAGCTCGGCGTTGCGGGCGAACTCCCTGGCTACCCGCGCCGCCGCCGCGGCGGGCACCGAGGTGATCGCCTCCTGCCAGGCCGGGGTGCCGGGCGAGCCGGCGTCGTCATAGCCGGCCGGCCAGTCGCCGGGCAGGCCGGG
The DNA here is from genome assembly GCA_035642555.1 of Streptosporangiaceae bacterium. Taxonomy (GTDB): domain Bacteria; phylum Actinomycetota; class Actinomycetes; order Streptosporangiales; family Streptosporangiaceae; genus JAIRTY01. Next base: position 3,984 of record DASQSC010000409.1, read on the forward strand.
CCTGCCGACCGCGTACTGGGCCAGCAGCAGGTCGAACACGGTGGTGACCAGGTGGCCTGCCACCCTGGTGACGGGCACGCCGCGGCGGACCGATGTGCCGCCCTCGGTCTGGCCGGCGTCGAACCGCGGCAGGTCGACCGGCACCGCCTCCGGGTGCCGCCCGTACAGGGTGAGCGCGGGGCTGATCCCGGCCAGGTGCAGGTTCCACCGCCCGAGACCCGATTCGCCGTACCGGAAGCCCAGCGACCCGTTGGGCACCACCGGCTCCCCGGTGTCCTCGTTCAGCATCACGGTCTTGTGCCCCGCGCCCTCGCCGCCCGCTCCGATGTCGGCGGCGGTGAGGAAGCGGCCGGGCAGGTAGCTCTCCCCCCGCCGCTCCAGCGTGACCAGGAACGGCAGGTCGGTGTAGGTCTTCACGTACTCGGTGAAGTAGGGCACCTGCCGGTCGCGGAAGAACTCGGCCAGGATGACGTGCCCCATGGCCATCGCCAGCGCGCCGTCGGTGCCCGGCGCGGCGGCCAGCCAGTCGTCGGCGAACTTGGTGTGGTCGGAGTAGTCCGGCGAGACCACGACCACCTTCTGGCCCCGGTACCGGGCCTCGGTCATGAAGTGGGCGTCCGGAGTGCGGGTGATCGGCAGGTTGGTGCCCCAGATGATCAGGTAGGACGAGTTCCACCAGTCGCCGGACTCCGGCACGTCGGTCTGGTCCCCGAACACCTGCGGGGAGGCGGGCGGCAGGTCGGCGTACCAGTCGTAGAACGACAGGATCGTGCCGCCGATCAGCGACAGGAACCGGGTGCCGATCGCGTACGACACCTGCGACATGGCCGGGATCGGGGTGAAGCCCACCACCCGGTCCGGCCCGTACGCCTTGACCGTGTGCACGTGCGCGGCCGCGATCAGCTCGCTGACCTCCGGCCAGGTCGAGCGGAGGAAGCCGCCCTTGCCGCGGGCCTGCTTGTAGCGGGCCGACCGCTGCGGGTCGCCGGTGATCTCGGCCCAGGCGGCCACCGGGTCGCCCAGCCGGGCGCGGGCCTCCCGCCACAGCTCCAGCAGCGGCCCCCGCACGTACGGGTACCTGACCCGCGACGGCGAGTACGTGTACCAGGAGAACGAGGCGCCGCGGGGGCAGCCGCGCGGCTCGTACTCCGGCGAATCGGGGCCGGTGGAGGGGTAGTCGGTCTGCTGGGTCTCCCAGGTGATGATGCCGTCCTTGACGTACACCTGCCACGAGCACGACCCGGTGCAGTTCACGCCATGGGTGGAGCGCACCACCTTGTCGTGCCGCCACCGCTCCCGGTAGAACGCCTCGGCTTGGCGGCCGTCCGCCCGGTGGACCTCCCGGAAGTCCGGGCTGGGCGTGCCCCCGGGGACGAAGAACTGTGCCCGCCGCAGCAGGCCCTCCACCGGCTCGCCCGCTGGCAGCAGCGGGGCGAGCAGATCCTTCCGGCCCGTCGCGGGCGATGGCTCGGCCACGGCATCCCCCTCCGCCGTCAGCTGCTAGGGCCGTCCCAGACTCAACTCCTATCACTCGTGCGCGACAATGTCCCGGATGAGCCGGAGGACACGGGCATGCTGAGCGTGAGCTGGGAGACGATCCGGCTGTTCCTGCACGTGCTCGCGGCCACCGTGTGGGTGGGCGGGCAGCTCACGCTGGCCGCGCTGGTCCCGGTGCTGCGCCGCCGGGGCGCCGGCCTTCCCGCGGTGGCGGCGCGGCGGTTCAACCAGGTCGCCTGGCCGGCGTTCGCGGTGCTGGTGGCCACCGGGATCTGGAACGTGGCCGCGGTGGCGTCCGAGGACACCGGCAGCTACCGGGTCACGCTGATCGTCAAGCTGGTGGTGGTGGTGATCTCGGGCGTGACGGCGTGGCTGCACACCCGGGCCCGCAGCGCCGCCGGGATCGCGGTGTTCGGGGCGCTCACCGGTCTCAGCGCGCTGGCGGCGCTGTTCCTCGGCATCCTGCTGGCCGGATGAGCCGGGCGGCCTCCCCGGCTACCGGCGGCCTGCGCTGGTAACGGCCGCTGTACATCGGCAGCTGCAGGGCAGGCCCGTGCCCGTCGAGCTGGTCCCAGGTCCGGTTCAGCCCGAACGTGCCGTAGCTGTGCACACGGGTGACCGCGTCCAGGTCGAGCACGTCCACCATGATTTCCTCGTTCGGGCCCGCCTGCTGCCTGACCAGGCCTTCCGGATCGACGATCAGGCTCTGCCCCAGCCCGTGCGGGCCGGCGGCGTTGACGTTAACCACGTAGACCTGGTTGAAGATGGCGTTGGCGCGGGCGGTCACCAGTTCCAGGTCCCGGTCCCGGGTAGAGGTGAGAGCCGGGTGGAGAACCACCTCGGCGCCCAGCCACGCCAGCTGCCGGAACGACTCAGGGAACGAGCCGTCGTAACAGATCGCCAGGCCGATCCGGCCCGCGCCGGGCAGGTCAAACACGACGAACTGCGTGCCCGCGGTGGTCTTCTCGTACGGCTGCCAGGGAAAGCACTTGCGGTACCTGGCGGCCAGCCCGCCGGACGGGGACACGACGACAGCCGTGTTGTACACGGCGCCCGCTGCCCGCTCGTAGACCGAGCCCGGGCAGATCCACAGGCCGGTTTCGGCCGCCAGCTCGCCGAGCGCCCCGGTCAGCGGACCGGGGATGGACACCGCCGCCGACTCAGGCTCACCCGGCTGCTCGTCGAACGGCTGATCGATCGCTGACAGGTGCAACTCCGGCGCTACCACGAGCTGCACCTGGGGAAAGGTCCGGCGGATGCCGCGCACCTGCTCGCAGAACCGCTTCCAGGTACCGTCCATGTCGCCTGGCTGCGGGGCAACCTGCATGGCCGCCACCACCAGTGGCCGCATGCTCAGCTCCCGGCCAGCCCGGCCAGCTCCGGCGCCGCCGGCAGCGCCCGGCCAGCCAGGAAGAACCCAGGCCGCACCAGCCGGTAGGACAGCATGAGCACCGCGCCGAGCACGATGGTGCCGACCCCGAGCAGGAACACCCCGCCGATCCCGTGGAAGCTGGTGTACCCGTAGTCCGGCTGCCACATCTGGATCGCGCTCTGGACGAACGCGTAGCTCAGGACCAGCGCGCCGAACAGCGGCATGATCCCCTTGACCAGCAGCGCCCGGACGCCCGCCCGGAGGTCCCGGCGGAACTGCCACGCGCAGGTGTAGCCGACCAGCCCGTAGTAGAAGGCGATCAGCAGCCCGATCGACAGGATGCTGTCCGCCTGGACCCTGCCCTGGCTCACGTACGTCAGCCCGGCGAAGACAGCGGCGGTCAGCCCGCCGATCGTCAGTGTGGACACCGACGGGGTGGCGAACCTGCGGTCCATCCGGGCGAACGGGGCCGGGAGCGCGCCGTAGGTCGCCATGGCCAGCGTGGTGCGCGCCGTCGGCAGGATGCCGGTCTGCAGCGCCCCGATCGCCGAGCTGAGGGTCGCCAGGATGAGCAGTTTGTTGAGCGTGCCGCCGAGCACCGACTGGCCGAGGTTGGCCAGCACGTCCGGCGCTGTCGCCAGGTTGGCCAGCCCGAGTCCTTTCGTCCCCGCGCCCCCGTAGGCCTGGGCGGCGACCGAGACCAGCATGTACAGGCCCAGCAGCACTAGGGTCGAGAACACCGCCGCCCGGCCCGGGTTGCGACGGCGGTCGGAGGTCTCTTCGTTCACGCTCACCGCGCTGTCCCAGCCCCAGTAGATGAACAGGGCCAGCAGCAATCCAGTGGTGAACGCCTGCGTACCGCCGCTGCCAAACGGGCTGAGCCAGGCCAGCGCCGGGTGCAGGCTCCCGGCCGGTGCGTGCCCGGAGTAGACCTTGGCCAGGGCCACCACCGAGAAGACGATCAGCAGGATCGCTTCGATGCCGAACAGCAGGTACTGGAGCCGGGCCGAGAGCTGGATGCCCCGGTAACAGACGTAGGTCATCACCAGCACGAGGGCGGCCCCGGCCAGCGTGGTCCAGGTGTGCCCCGCCGCGACCCCGGTCGCGCCGAAGAGCAGGAACAGGTACGAGCCCGCGATGCCCGCCAGGTAGGCCATGGCGATCACGGCCGCCAGGGTGGCGACCCACCCGCCCAGCCAGCCGGTGCGCGGGCCGATCGCCCGGGTCGCCCAAGTGAAGACCGTGCCGCAGTCCGGGTCGGCGCGATTGAGCTGCCCGTACCCGACCGCGATCGCCGCCATCGGGAAGAACGCCAGGAACATGATCGCCGGGGCGTGCAGCCCGACCGCGATCACCACGAACCCGAGCGTGGCAGTGATGCTGTAGGCCGGGGCGGTCGCCGCAAGGCCGATGATCGTGCTGGACAGCAGCCCGATAGCCGAGCTCATCAGGCCCTTGCCGGCCGACCGGGCCGCCGCCGTCTCGGTGTTCGTCACAGTGCCTCCCAGCGTGCAGTCATTCTTTAAAGATGTATTTAAGAACTAGATCTAAGTTCCGTCAAGACATCGTGGTTCATCCACACCACCCACTGAACGAATAGTGAAATAATCAGCGGGTGGCCAGACCGAGGGATCAGCAGCGGCGCCGGGAGGAACTGATTGCCGCGACCGCGCGGGCGGTGCTGCGGCGCGGGCTGGCTGCGGTGCGGTTGCGGGACGTCGCCGAGGAAGCCGGCGTCACTTCCGCCGCGGTGCTCTACTACTACGACCAGATAGACGAGCTACTGATCGAGACGCACCAGCGGGCGGCCGAGCGGTTCTGCTCCCAGCGGGAGGACTTGGTGGACTCGATCGCCGATCCGCGGGACCGCCTCGTGGCCGCGGTCCGCGCGGGCCTGCCGACCGGGCCTGACGACGAGCTCGTGCGGCTGCTGTACCAGTTCGACAGCCAGGGCATGACCAACCCCGCGTACGGCGCGCAGAGCCGTGCCTACTTCGAGCGCCAGGTCGCCATCTATCACTCGGTCCTGGTGGCGGGCGAGGCCGCGGGGGTCTTCACGTTGACCGCGCCGGCCAGGGTCATCGCCAGGAACCTGGTCGCCCTGGAGGATGGCTACGGCTACTACGTGGCGGTTCCCGGGACCGGGGTGGACGCCAGCGACGCCGAACGGTTCATGCTCAGCTACGCGGAAGTCGCCACCGGCTGCCAGCTGGCACGCCCGCGAACCGGCTGAGGCAGGCGCCCGCCCAGGACATCTTCCCCGGCTACCGGACGGCGAAGTAGATGATCAGGCCGATGATCACCAGGACCAGGATGACGAGCGGGATCAGCCGCTTGAAGACGGCGGACGAGGCCACGCTCATCAGGTTCAGGGCGCCGGCCTCGCCGGCAGCCGGGCCCGCGGCCGCCGGGCCCGTGCCAGCCGGGCCCGCGCTGGCCTGACCCGTTCCCGCGGCACCCTGGCCGGCGGCGCCCTGGCCCGGGCCTGCGGTGGCCTGGCCCTGATCCGCGGCACCCTGACC
>DASQSC010000410.1:0-4205 GCA_035642555.1 Streptosporangiaceae bacterium
AGTCTGCGGCTGGAGGGTGCCCGGATATGAGCCGCGAGCAAGCGGATGCCCTGGAGGTCCTGCGCGAGGTCTGGACCGCGCAGGGACAGGGCAGCGCCGATCTTGACGAGGCCGGCAGCACCGGCCGGGCGTGCAAGCGGATGGCCGGGGTCGGATTCGGTGAGCTGGCCGGGGAGGACGAGGACGACCTGCGGGCGGCCTGGCGGGACCGGCTGCGCCGAGAGGGCAAGCTGAGCCCGGAGGGAAGCCTGGCCGATCTCGTGCAGGGGCCCGGCCCGGGCCGGGCCTGACGCCGGCCGCCGCCTGACCGGGAAGCCGACGCGGAGGAGAGCGCCTGGTGGACTATCCGCAGACCGCGGGTGAGCTGGCCGAGGTGCTCCGCCAGGGCGGCTACCTCGCCGACCGGGGACTGGCCACGGCACTGTTCGTGTCGCTGTCGCTGCAGCGCCCCATCCTGATCGAAGGCGAGGTCGGGGTGGGCAAGACCGAGGTCGCCAAGGTGCTCGCCTCGGTGCTGCGCCGCAAGCTGATCCGGCTGCAGTGCTACGAGGGCATCGACACGAACCAGGCGCTGTACGAGTGGGACTACGCCCGCCAGATGCTCTACCTGCGCGCCATGCCGGAGCAGGAACTCGCCGGCGGTGAGGGGGCCGACAAGCTGTTCGGCCCCAGGTTCCTGCTGGAACGGCCGCTGCTGGAGGCGGTCCGGGCCGGCGACCAGGCGGTACTGCTCATCGACGAGATCGACCGGGCCGACGACGAGTTCGAGGCATTCCTGCTGGAGGTGCTGTCGGACTTCCAGATCAGCATCCCGGAGATCGGGACCATCAGGGCCGAGCGGCCTCCGCTGGTGGTGCTCACCTCCAACCGCACCCGGGAGCTGCACGACGCGCTGAAGCGGCGCTGCCTCTACCACTGGATCGGCTACCCGTCCGCCGAGCGGGAGACCGAGATCGTGCTGATCCGGGAGCCCGGCGTGTCCGAAGCGCTGGCCAGCAGGGTGGTGGCAGCGGTGCAGCGGCTGCGCGAGCTCGACCTCGCCAAGCCGCCCGGGGTCGCCGAGACCATCGACTGGGCGCGCACGCTCGACCTGCTCGGCGGCACCGGGCTGGAGCCAGGGCTGGCCGCCGACACGCTCGGCGCGGTCATCAAGGAACGCGACGACCTGGACCTGGTGCGGGACAACCTGGCGGAGATCGTCCCCGGTGGCTGAGTCCGGCCCCGGACGGGCGCCGTTCGTCCGGCTGCTGGTGGGGTTCGGCCGCGAGCTGCGCGCCGCCGGGCTCGCGGTGGGCTCCGGCGACGTGCAGGCCTACTGCGCGGCCGCCGCGGTGCTCGATCCTTCCGACCTGCTCGACCTGTACTGGGCCGGGCGCGCCACCCTCGTCACCAGGCACGACCAGATCGGCGTCTACGACGAGGTGTTCCGGCGGTTCTTCCTCGGCGCCGCGGACCCGGTCCGCGAGCTGCTGATGATCAAGGCGAGCGCCCAGGCGGAAACCGAGGCGGTGTTTGACATCCCGCAGGCCGAGCCAGGCCCGGAGGGTCCGGAGGAGGAGGCGGTGCTCGGCTGGCTCGCCTCGGACGTGGACGTGCTGAAGCACAAGGCGTTCGCCGCCTGCAGCCCGGAGGAACTGGCGGCGCTGCGCCGGATCATGGCCCGGATCCGGCTCACCCCGCCCCGCCGGCGCACCCGGCGCACCGCGCCCGGAGCCCGCGGCCGCGTCCCCGACCTGCGGCGGATGGTCCGCGAGTCGATGCGCCTGCACGGCGAGCCCGCCGCGCTGCGCTGGCGGCGGCGCAAGGTACGGCTCCGGCCGCTGATCCTCATCCTCGACATCTCCGGCTCGATGGCCGACTACTCCCGGAACCTGCTCCAGTTCGCCTACTCGGCGAAACGGGCCGCGGCCCGGGTGGAGGTGTTCTGCTTCGGCACCCGGCTGACCAGGATCACCCGGGCGCTCGCGACCAGGAACCCGGACAGCGCCCTGGCGCAGGCCGCGCAGGCGGTGTTCGACTGGGAGGGCGGCACGCGGATCGGCGCCTCGCTGGACGCCTTCGTCCGGGACTGGGGCCGCCGCGGCCTGTGCCGCGGCGGGGTGGTGGTGATCTGCTCCGACGGGCTGGACCGGGGTGACCCGGAGGTGCTGGCCACGGCGATGGAGCGGCTGGGCCGGCTCAGCCACCGGCTGGTGTGGCTGAACCCGCACAAGGGCGCGGACCCGGGGTTCCGGCCCAGCACGCTTGGCATGATGGTGGCGGCGCCGCACATCGACCTGCTGCTGTCCGGGCACGACCTCAGCAGCCTGGAAGAACTCGCGGCGCTGCTGCCCGCCCTGAACTGACCGATCGCGGAACGGGAGTACCCCGGTGAAGTGGAGCATAGGTATCCAGGCCGAGGGCGGCAGGATCCTGTCCCGCGAGGAGGTCGTCGAGCTGGCCGACGCCGTCGCCGCCAGCGGCGGGATCGCCACCGGGATGGGAACCAGCCGCTACGGGGCGCAGCTCCTGGTCGAGGCGGTCACCAGGGACGAGGCGGTGGAGAAGGCCACCGCGGAGTTCACCAGGGCGGCGGCCACGGCCGGCCTTCCGGATGGCCCGATCGTGCGGGTGGAAGCCGTGAGCGAGGAGGAGGACGCGAGCCCATGATCCGGCTTGGCTCGCTGGCCGGGTACCCGTTCGAGGGCCCGCGGCTGCTGGCCGGCTGGACCCCGCCCGCAGCCGCGGCGGTGTTCGCCATTTTGTACAAGCCTGACCCCGACACCCGGCCCGACCGTTACGCCGTCATCTACGTGGGCCATTCCGGCGACCTGTCCGCCGAGCGCTTCCCGTTCCGGCACCCCCGGGCTAGCTGCTGGACACGGCGCGCCGGATCCCGGTGGAAGGTGTACGTCGCCACCTACGAGATCCTCGGCGGCGGGCCCCGGCACCGGGAGCACATAGCCGCCGAGCTCACCGCGATCTATCAGCCCCGCTGCAACGACCAGCAGTACGACCGGGCCTGGAAGGACGAGTGGATCGGCGAGTACTCGGCTCCCACCACCGGCCCGGTCGCCCGCCGCCGCCCGCCGGGACCACCGCCGGGACCACCGCCAGGCAGCTAGGGCGCCCGCCGCGAGGGTGAATAGGCGCCCGCCGCGGGCCGAGCAGTCGCGGCGGGCGCGGTCAGGGGCGGCCGGACCGGTCACCGGGCGGCCGGCCGGCGCTAGCCGCGGGGAGCGAACCCCACCGCGTCGAGCAGCCGGGACCGGCGGGAGCCGGATGCGGGCCGGGCGGGCTCGGGCGGCGCGGGCCCGGCGGGCTGGTAGGTGGCCCCGGCGACGATGTCCTCGGCCATCCCGTACAGCAGCGGCAGCGCCCCGGCCACCACCCCGCCGGTCTCGTTGATGTGCTCCACCCCGGGCCCGATCAGCTTGGCGTGGCCCACGATCGTGCGCACGATGCCCGCGCACTCCGCCAGGTTCCCGGCGATCCGGGCGAGCAGCGTCCCCACCCAGAACAGGTAGAACGCGAGCCCGGCGATGAGCAGCGCGATGTCGATGACCGAGAAGACGACCATGCCCGTCATGACTTGACCTTCCCGAGCACCCGGCCGAGGAACAGGTGGTGCTGCAGGCCCTCCGCCAGAACGGCGTCCACCCCGCCGGCGACCTGCGGGATGAGGGCCGTGTCGGCGGTGTTGGCTTCCGCTGCCTTGAGCGTGTCCCGCACCGTGGCGACCCGGCGGTCGATCACCTTCACCAGATAGATGAGGATGCTCAGCAGGACGGCCACGGCCACCACCACGACCAGGCCGACGATGTTCGTGACCAGCCACCGGGTGTGGTCGGTGCCGGACAGTGCCACCGCGTGCATTGCTAGCCTCCCAGCCTGGCGCGCCCGCGCTGCAGGCCGCCGATGATGATCGTCGCGTGCTCGATGGTGGTGCGCAGCGCGGCGAGCGGCGCGGTGTTATGCACCGCCTTGGTGAGTGATTCGTCGATGACCGGGGCCTGGTTGCCGATCTTGCGGGCCAGCACCAGGATCGGGACCACCAGCGCGACGACCGCCAGCACGACGACGACCCCGATTACCCAGCCCACGACCCAGCCAGTGACGCTGGACCCCGCGGCAAGGACATGTGGTTCCATGACGGCTCCTCCGCCGAGTGTCAGACCGTCTCGCAGAAGTCGCGGACCGGCTTGAGGCTGGCATTGACCGAGGTG
>DASQSC010000411.1:0-5312 GCA_035642555.1 Streptosporangiaceae bacterium
CCGGTCCAGGTGCCTGAGTACGACGGGCCCGACCACCAGAAGGCGCCGTAGCGCTGGCCCGGCTCGCGCTCGCGGGGGCCGGCCGCCAGCCCGTCGGCGTTCTGTTCCCGCTCGCGGGCGGCCGCCTTCCAGACCGCCCGCGCCACCGCGTCCCCGGCCAGCAGCGGCTTGCCGCGCCACTGCACGTGCCGCTGGTCCAGCCGCTCCAGCGGATTCCACCAGGTGCTGGCGGCCGGCGCGGCTGCCAGCGCCCTGGCCACCGGCAGCAGGGCGTCAGCGGCCCGGCTGGTGAGTTCCCACAGCCCCTCGCCGGCACCGTCGAACCCGAAGCCCTGGCTCAGCCGTGCCAGCAGCACGAGCAGTTCCGGCTCGCTGCCGGCCAGCTCCCGCCGCCAGTCGCCGCGCGCCACCAGCCGGGCCACCGCTGCCCGCAGCTCGCCGGCCGGGACGTCGCGCCAGCCCGGCCGCGCCCGGGGCGGGCGCCACGCGGTGCCCACGGCCCGGAGGACGGCCGTCCCTGGCTCCTGCCCGGGCCCGGGCGCGCCGAAGAGGTCGTGCTCCAGGCTGAAACCCAGCCGTTCGAACACGAACTGGCGCCCGAACGGGGCGGCGAGAAGCGCGGCGGCGCGGGACCCTGACACAGGGTCACGGTAATCCGCTGAGTTACCAACAGCCCAACGCATTTCCGGTGCCGGCGCGGTGGGCCGCAGGCCTCAGCCCGCCGGCAGCTCCTTGAGCAGGTCCTCGGAGGTCTCCATGCCGGCCCGCCACACCGACCGCGCGATGATCTTCGTGACGTCGGCGCGGTCCTTGTACCTGGCGGCGATCTCCTTGCCCTCCTCGAGCAGGCCCTCGGACAGCGTGGTCGGGTTCAGGCCGAGCGCGAGGAACTGGTCGTTGCGGACGATCAGCTCGTTCTCCTCGGCTTCCCGCCGGGGGTTGGGCAGGTAGGCGATCTCGGCGCCCATGGTGTCCGCGATCATCTTGGCCAGGTCGAGCAGCCGGTGGCACTCGGTCATCTGGTTGAGCACCCGGACCCGGTCGCCGTTCTCCGGCGGGTTCGTGACCGCGATCTCGATGCACCGGACGGTGTCGCGGATGTGGATGAACGCGCGGGTCTGCCCGCCGGTGCCGTGCACGGTGAGCGGGTGCCCGATCGCCGCCTGCATGAGGAACCGGTTGAGCACGGTGCCGTAGTCGCCGTCGTAGTCGAACCGGTTGATGAGCCGCTCGTCGCGGATGGTCTGGTCGGTCTGGGTGCCCCAGACGATGCCCTGGTGCAGGTCGGTGATGCGCAGGCCGTCGTTCTTGGCGTAGAACGCGAACATCAGCTGGTCCAGGGTCTTGGTCATGTGGTAGACGGACCCGGGGTTGGCGGGGTGCAGGATCTCCCGCTCGATCTCGCCGTCCGGCGTGGGTACCTTCACGGTCAGGTACCCCTCGGGGATCGGCGCGCTGCCCGACCAGCCGTAGCCGTAGACGCCCATCGTGCCCAGGTGCACCAGCGACGCGTCGGCGCCCGTCGCCACCAGCGCGGTCAGCAGGTTGTGGGTGGCCCGCACGTTGTTGTCCACGGTGTAGCGCTTGGCGTGGGTGTTGCGCATCGAGTACGGCGCCGCCCGCTGCTCGGCGAAGTGGACGATCGCTTCCGGCCGCAGCTCGGTGAGGACGGTGACCAGCCGGTCGTACTCGGTCGCCAGGTCGAGGCTGATGAAGCCGATGTCCCGGCCCGATACCTCGCGCCACGCCCGGAGCCGCTCGCTGGCCGGGCGGATCGGCGTCAGCGACCCGACCTCGAGCTCGACGTCGATCTTGCGCCGGCTCAGGTTGTCGACGATGGTGACGTCGTGCCCGCGGTCCGACAGGTACAGCGAGGTTGGCCAGCCACAGAACCCGTCGCCGCCAAGAACCAGAACGCGCATTCTGACTCCCATCCTGTTCCGCTCTTGAGGGAAAGCCCGCGGCTACCGCCGAAGGGCCGGGAGCCAGGCAAACGCCTCGGTCGTGGCATCCCGTGGCCGGCCAGTCTACCGGTCATGACTCCCGTCGCTACTAGGTCAGTCTCGAAACCATAACGGTCTGGGTGATACCCGTTACCCGCGGACCCTATAGGTGCCCGGGCAAACGCGTCCTGCCTGGGAAGATAGCACCGCCGGCGAGGACGGCCCGGGCTACTCTCGAGTGATGTTTGACCCGTTTTTTGCTAAGCACGGGGCCCCGGCTTCTTCCCGGCCAGCAGGTATTCCAGGCTGGCGATGCTGCGGGCGCGTAACCTGCGGCCGGTGTCCCGGTTCGTGGCCGTGTACTGGTCACCGGCCTGGGTGATCTTCCACTCCGGGTATTGCACCTTGAGCCTGGCCAGGGCCGCCGCGGGTGTGATACTCACCGTTCACCATCCTTCATGTCGGCGGAACGCAGGGCCGGGCGCAGCCGTTACGCGGTCTGGGTGGGGTCCACGAACACGTGCGGTTCCAGCGGCAGCTTCTCTTTCAGCCGGCGGTCGATGTCGTCGGCAAGGTCCTCCGCCTGGCCGACCGTGATCTCATCGCTGAGCGCCACCCGGGCAGCGACGATCAGGCTGTCGGGCCCGAGGTGCATCGTGCGCAGTTCCAGCAGCTCGTCCACCCCCGGCGTGCCGCTGATCTCGGCCGTGATCAGCCGCTGCTGGGCCGGGTCGGCGGCCCGCCCGATGATCAGGTCACGGCTGTCGAGGCCGAGCTTGACGGCTACCACGACCAGGAGCGCGCCGATCGCCATCGACGCCGCGCCGTCCCACACGGCCGACCCCGTGACCTGCCGGAGCGCGACCCCGCCCCCGGCCAGGACCAGGCCGATGAGGGCAGCGGAGTCCTCGAACAGCGCGGTCTTGACGGTGGTGTCGGGGCTGGTCTCGACGTGGTCGAGCAGTTCCTTCTGGCGGCTGCGGGCCTCGCCCCGCAGCTGCCGGTAGGCCCGGACGAATGAGGTGCCCTCGGCGGCGAACGCGACGACCAGCGCCACGTAGGCCACCAGAGGGCTCTCGCTGCCGCCGCGGGTCAGCGCGAGCAGCCCCTCGAAGACCGAGAAGCCGGCGCCGGCGATGAAGATCCCGAACGCCGCCAGCAGCGACCAGAAGTACCGTTCCTGGCCGTAGCCGAACGGGTGACCGCTGTCGGCTGGCCGCCGGCCCCGCCGCAGCGACGCGAGCAGGAACCCCTGGTTGAGGGTGTCCGCGGCCGAGTGCGCCGCCTCGGCCAGCATCGCACTGGACCCGCTGATGATCCCGGCCGCCAGCTTGACCGCCCCCACCAGCAGGTTCGCCCCGCCGGCGACGAGCACGGTCCGGCGGGTGGCATGAAGCTGCTGGGGGCGCTTCACCCCGTTGTCAGCCGAACGGTGATCTGCCAGCCTGCTCATACATCCCGCCGCAACTGCCCTGGCTGGCTGGGCTGAAACCCGGGCCGGAAGCCGGCGCCCGCCAGCCGGCCAGCGGGGTCAGAGCCGGATGAGGTACCGGCGGATGCCGTTGCTCTCGGTGTCGAGCTTGCCGCCGTTGGTCTCGATCACCCGGCGCGACGCGATGTTGTCCGTCTGGCAGGTGACCAGCACCTCGGCCATGCCGTCGTCACGGCAGCGGGCGCAGGCGGCCGCCAGCATGGCGGTGGCGTGCCCGCGCCGCCGCTCGGCGGGTACCACGTGGTAGCCGATGTGCCCGCCCTCGCGCCGCAGCTGCGGGGTGAGCTGGTGCCTGATCATGACCGTGCCCAGGTAGGCGGGGCCGGCCACGAACCACAGCTCCGTGGTCGGCACTCCCCACAGCTCCCTGGTCACCGCGCGGGAGGCGGCGAACGACCCGAAGTCGGATTCGGCTTCCCCCAGCCAGGAGGGCAGCGCGCCCAGCTCCTCCCAGGTGGCTCGCTCGCCAACCAGGTAGGAGTCCCGGACGACCGGGGTCGGACGGACTAGTTCGGGCACTGGGCAAGGGTAGGCCAGGCCGGGTTCCGCCGGCGAAACCGGGAGTGCGGTCAGCCACGCCGTAGCTGCTCGCAGGCGCGGCGCAGGTAGTCGCGCTCGGCCTCGTTCTGGGTGCGGGCCAGCGCCGCCTGGTAGGCCTGCGCCGCCTCCGCCGCGCGGCCGAGCCGCCGGAGCAGGTCGGCCCGGATGGCGTGGAACACGTGATAGTCATCCAGGCCGAGGCCGTCCACCAGGGCCAGCCCGGCGGCGGGCCCTTCCACCTCGGCCACCGCGACGGCGCGGTTGAGCGCGACGACCGGGCCCGGGTCGATGGCAGCCAGCTGGTCGTAGAGCTCCCGGATCTGGTGCCAGTCGGTGCCGGCCGCGGTCGCCGCGTCGCTGTGCACGGCGTTGATCGCGGCCTGGAACTGGTACCGGCCGGGCTGGCCGCGCCGCAGGCAGGCCGCGACCAGGGCCTGGCCCTCGGCGATCAGGGCCGGATCCCAGCGGCCGCGGTCCTGGTCGGCGAGCCGCACCAGGCTCCCGTCCGGGGCGGTCCTGGCCGCCCGCCGGGAGTGGATCAGCAGCATCAGCGCGAGCAGCCCGATGACCTCCGGCTCGTCGGGCATGAGCCCGGCCAGCAGCCGCCCCAGCCGGATCGCCTCCGCGCACAGGTCCTCGCGCACCAGTGCCTCGCCCGAGCTTGCCGTGTAGCCCTCGTTGAAGATGAGGTAGACGACGGCGAGCACGGCCCGCAGCCGCTCCGGGAGATCGGCCTCGGCCGGGACCCGGTAGGGGATCCGGGCCGCGCGGATCTTGGCCTTGGCCCGGACCAGCCGCTGGGCCATGGTCGGCTCGGGCACCAGGAACGCGCGGGCGATCTCGGGGGTGGTCAGCCCTCCCAGCAGCCGCAGCGTCAGCGCGACCTGGGCGCTGACGCTGAGCGCCGGGTGGCAGCAGGTGAAGATCAGCCGCAGCCGGTCGTCACGCACCGGGCCCTCCTCGGCAGGCTCGTCGCTGGCGTGCAGCAGGGCCGCCTGGGCGTGCCGGTCGTTGCGGGTCGACTCCCTTCGGAGCCGGTCGATCGCCCGGTTGCGGGCGGTGGTGATGATCCAGCCCGCGGGGCTGGGGGGGAGCCCGGCGGACGGCCACCGCGCCGCGGCCGCGGTGAACGCGTCCTGGACCGCTTCCTCGGCGGCGTCGATGTCGCCGAGCACGCGGACCAGGACGGCCACCGCGCGGCCGTACTCCTCCCGGAAGACCCGCTCGATCTCGGACAAGTCCACCGGCGGCACCCGGGCGTCAGCTCTCGTCGTCGTCCAGCATCGGCCGCACCTCCAGCGGGAGCGCGACCACCCGCGAGAACTTGCGGCCCCACT
>DASQSC010000412.1:0-3300 GCA_035642555.1 Streptosporangiaceae bacterium
AACTCGGTGAGCTGGTCCAGCGTGCGCACCGACAGCGTGGTCGGGATCAGCGGGACCAGCACGGTCCCGGCGGCGCGCAGCACGTTCTCCGACAGCAGCGAGATGCCGGGCGGGCAGTCGAGCACGATGAGGTCGTACTCCGCCGCCAGCGGCGCCAGCAGCCGGGCGATCCGGCGGGTGGGCTTGGCGGCCGCGTCGAGCACCAGGTCCAGGTTGCGGTAGGTGAAGTCGGAGGGCAGCAGGTCGAGCCGGTCGAAGTCGGTGCCCTTGATCGCGTCGTCCACCGGCCGGGTGCCCTTGATCAGGGCCTTCCCGCCGCCCTTGACCCGGGGCCGGATCCGCAGCAGGAAGCTGGCCGCCCCCTGCGGGTCGAGGTCGGCCAGCAGCACCCGCAGCCCGCTGCCGGCCGCCAGGTGCGCCAGGTTGACCGCGGCTGCGGTCTTCCCGACCCCGCCCTTGATGTTGTAGGACGCCAGGACCTTCATGCCGCCGCCCCGGTAAGGGCGCGCAGGCGGCGCTGCGTCCCGGCGGCGGCGAAGTCAGCGAACCGGCTGGCGAAGTCGGCGCGGGCGGCGCGCTCCCTGGCCGCCACGCCCGCCGCCACCTCTCCCATGGCGAGCAGCGCGGTCGCCGGGGTGTCCGGCCGTTTCATCATCTGCGCGGCCGCCTCCCGGATCTCGTGCTGCTGAATCTGGGTGTCCTGGAAGTCACCCAGACAGTCCTGCAGGCCCTTGAGCTGCCGCAGCACCCGCTGATGCGCGGCAGGCTCGTGCAGCGACGCGAAGAACTCCAGCAGGTAGCGCAGTTCCTTGCAGCGCTTGCGCAGATCGTGGAGGCGCTCGGGCGGGGACTCGGGCGTGATCGTCCGGCCCCGCTTGAGCACCTTGCGGTGGGCGCGGGCGATCCGGGCGGCGGCGAACTCGCCGATGGCAGGCGCGGCCGCGGCGGCGTCCGGCGCTCTGCTGACCCGGGGGGACGGCGTGCTGGCCCGAGGGGACGGCGTGCTGGCCCGGGGGGAGAAGCCGTCCGCCGCGAGCGCGGTGAGGGCGGCCCGCCATTCCTGCCGGAGGGTCGCGAGCCGCTCGGAGCGCAGGCCGCGCAGCAGCCGCCGCCTGGCCGCCACGCGGCGGCGGGCGAGATAGCCGCGGAACGGGAGCAGCTCGCCCGGTGCCGCAGCCACCAGGCCGGCCGCCATCGTGTCGAAACCCAGCAGGTAGACATCCAGATCCCGGGTGGGCGTGGTGAGGTCGCCCAGCCATTTGAACTCAGGCTGGAACCGGTCCGCCAGCCCGGCCGGCAGCACGTCGCCGGCCAGCTTGAGCGCGGACCGGGTCCGGCGCACCGACACCCGCAGGTCATGCAGGAACTCGGTGTCGGTAGCGCGGATGGTCCCGTCCAGGTTGGCGTCGAAGGTGTCCAGCAGCCGCAGCAGCACCGCCGCCACCGCGGCGGTGGCCGGCATGCCCGCGGTGAGTTCGACGTCCACCTTGCTTGAGTAGCAGCCGGGCCGCTGCCCGGCCGGGGCCAGCACGGCCGCCAGCACCGGCGGGGCCTGCCGGGCCGCCGCCCCGGTCAGGGCCGCCACCGCCTGCTCGGCCTCCGCCTGGTACCCCCGGACCGCCCGGACGGCCAGCCGGGCGGGCACGTCCGCCTGCTCGGGCTGATTCACCGAGATCTGGTCGATGGCTAGCCAGGCGACGGTCTTGTGGTCGTCGTTCAGCACCCGCACCTCGCGCACGGTGCTGGCACCGCGGGCGACCTGGATGAGCGCCCGGTGCCCGGTGACCGGGCCGAGGCGCTCGCGCAGCTCGCCCGGGGGCAGTGAGCGGGCCAGCCGGGGCCACTGGCCGCGGCCGGCCGGAGCGGTGATCCGTGACCCGTCCGGGCCCGACAGCATCAGCTCGGCCCGGCCGGCGGCGGTGCGCAGTTCCAGCGTGAGCCCCGCCCGGTACAGCCGCCAGTCGAAGGTGTCCAGCCAGGCCCGGCCCACGGTGCGGGGGCGGGTCGCTGGTGCCCAGGTGAGCGGCGGCGGCAGGGCGGAGAGCAGGTCGCCGGGATCCGGGCGGGTGCGGCCGTCAAGCACCAGTTCCTGCGAGAAGGCGTGCACCATTACTCCACCAAAATGAATACTGCATTACGTCGACACGATGAAACGACGACGGATCCGGTCCCCTGCGGCAAAGTTTAGTGATACCCGGATCGTGTGGCCACGGCCCTGCCGGGTAATTTGCCCGGAATTGGGAGGCTGAGGCGCTGCCTGGGCCCGGGCGGGCCCTTCGCCGGCGGTTCCGGGAAGGCCCAGGCGGCGGCCAGTGTTGAGCCGGTGGCTGCCAACGCCGCATACCGAGCAGGAGGCTTGCTGACCATGGCCGACTCAGCGCCCGCGGGCGCGGTGACCGACGATCCCTTCGCCCGGCTGGAGGGCCCGCTGGCGGGAACCACCCGGATGCGGCTGACGGTCACGCAGAACCGCCCCCTGACCCCGGCGCTGCAGCAGGTCGTGCTGACCGCGCCGGAGCTCGCCGGGTTCTGCTGGCGCCCGGGCCAGGACATCATGCTGATGGTTGCGGTCGCTGACGGCCGCCCGGTGCGCCGCCGCTACACGATCCGCGCCACCGACCCGGAGCAGCGCCTGGTCACGCTGGGGATCGTCCGGCACGGGAACGAGGGCCCGGGGGAGCGCTGGGTTACCGGGGCCCGGCCCGGCGACACGGTCGAGGGGATCGGGCCCCGCGGCAAGATCTTCCTGGCGCCCGCAGCGGACTGGCATCTGTTCATCGGGGACCACGCGGCGCTGCCCGCGTTCTTCACGATGGCGGAGGCGCTGCCAGCCGGGCAGCGGGCCGCGGTGCTGCTGGAGATCCCGGGCCCGGCCGACGAGCAGCCGCCGCCGGCCGGCGACGTCAGCGTGTCCTGGCTGCACCGCGGGAGCCGGCCGGCGGGCGAGCCCGGCGCGCTGGCCGAGGCGGCCGGCCAGGTGCCGCTGCCGCCCGGGCGCGGCCAGGCGTACCTGGCGGGCGAGGCGAAGGCGGTGCTGGCGCTGCGGGAGGTGCTGGCCGCCCGGGGCATGCCCGGCGATCAGGTGTCGGCCAAAGCCTACTGGGGCCGCGGCCGGGCGAACGCGTCGCACGGCGAGCCGGCCCGGGACTGAGCCCGGCCCGGGACTGAGGCCGACGCGGGACTGAGGCCGGCCCGGGACTGAGCCGGCGCGGGACTGAGGCCGGCCCGGGACTGAGCCGGCGCGGGACTGAGGCCGGCCCGGGACTGAGCCGGCGCGGTGAATCCGGAGGGGGTGTCAGC
>DASQSC010000413.1:0-5486 GCA_035642555.1 Streptosporangiaceae bacterium
GTGTTCATCCCGGCTGTGCTGCTCACCGGCCTGGTCATCATCAACGTGAACCAGTACTGGCAGGACGTGGCGATCGGCCTGGTGCTCGCGGCCGCCGTGTACCTCGACCAGTTCCGCCGGCGGCTCCGGGAGCGGACGTGAACGGCGGCGGGGCCCAGCACCGGCGGGCCAGCACCGGCCAGCCAGCACCGGCGGGCCAGCACCGGCGGCGGGCAGGAGCGGCGGCGGGCCGGGACAGGCCTGCCAGGTAATGTCGCTCGATTTCCTAGGAGGCAAGCAATGAGGAGCAGATCAGGCCTGGGACCGGCGGTCGCGGCGGTCGCGGTGATCGGGCTCACCGCCGGATCGCTGGCCGCGTGCGGGTCGTCGGGCGGCGGCGGTGGTGGCAGCAGTAGCAGCAAGACCGAAGAACTGATCGTCGGCACCAAGAGCGACGACTTCTACGTGTCCATGGAGTGCGGCGCCAAGCAGGAGGCCGCGAAGCTCGGGGTCAAGCTGACCGTGACCGGCCCGGCCACCTTCAGCGCGCCGCAGCAGAAGCCGCTGATCGACGCGGCCCAGGTCACCAAGCCGGACGCGCTGCTGGTGGCCCCGACCGACGATTCCGCACTCAACCCCGACCTGGCCAAGGTGCAGAAGAGCAGCAAGCTGATCTTCGTGGACACGTCCTCGCTCGACCCGTCCCTCGGGCTGACCCGGATTTCCTCCAACAACCTGGCCGGAGGCAAGCTGGCCGCCGACACCCTCGGCAAGCTGCTGAACGGCAAGGGGCTGGTGGCGGTGATCAGCACTGCAAAGGGCACGTCCACCACGGACGCCCGGGTGAAAGGCTTCCAGCAGGAGATGGCGGCCAAGTACCCCGGCATCAAGCTGCTCCCCGAGCAGAACGACGACCCCGACAGCGTCGGCGCGGCCTCATCGTTCATCGAGGGCGACATCAGCGGGCACCCCACCCTGGCCGGTGCGTTCGCCGCCAACGTGGTCACCGCCGAGGGCGCGGCCTCGGGCATCGCGCACGCGCACAAGACCGGCAAGGTGAAGCTCGCCACCTTCGACGCCGACCCGCCTCAGATGTCGATGATGCATCAGGGCACGGTCCAGCTCGCGATCGCCCAGGAGCCCGCGCTTGAGGGCGCCGACGCGGTCCAGCAGGGCCTGAACGCGATCGAGGGCAAGCCGGTCCCCAAGAACATCGCCACCCCGCTGATCGCGATCACCCCGAACAACATGAACGACCCCAAGATCAAGCCCTTCATCTACAAGTCCAGCTGCGGCTAAGTCCGCGGAGTCGGAGAGGGCGCCGGCCGGTGGCCGGCGCCCTTCGGCTACCTGTCGCTCGGGTGGGCGGCGGACGGGTGCTGGCGCAGTGCTGGACATTCCCGGCACGTGTCGGGCTCAGCTGTGCGAATCCCCAGCGGGGCTGGGAAACTGTCGGGAGCATAGCGGGCATGAAGGAGAGCTTGTGATGGCGGAAACCGACCGGCAGGTCGTGGTGCGCGACCCGGATGCGCTGGTCAAGGAGATCGAGCGCACCCGCGAAGATCTCGTGCGCACCATCGACGCGCTCACCGACCGGGTCAGCCCGGCACACGTGACGCGCCGCGCAGCCGCCCGGGTCAGGGAACAGGTGTCCCGGCCCGAGGTGAGGCGAGCCGGGGGAGCGGCGGCCGCGGTGATCGCCGTCGGCGTAGCCATCTACCTGTGGCGCCGTCGCCGGTAGCCGGGCACCGTTCCCGGGTGACGGCGGCCGGAGCGCCGGGCCGCGCCGGCCCGCTCCGCGCCGGTGTCACTCGGCGCCGGCGTCGGCTTCCGCGGTGAGCTGAGAGTACTCGTCCGCGGTCAGCAGCCCCTCGGGCTCCGAGCCGTCGTTGTCCAGCCGCACCTTCATCAGCCAGCCGGCCCCGTACGGGTCAGAGTTGACGAGCGCGGGATCATCCTCGATCTCGCCGTTGACCTCGGCCACCTCCCCGTCCACCGGGGAGTAGATGTCGCTGACCGACTTGGTGGACTCGACCTCGCCGCACGGCTCGCCCGCCGTCACCCTGGTGCCTGGCCCGGGCACGGACACGTAGACGACGTCACCGAGCGCGTTCTGCGCGTAGTCCGTGATGCCGACCGACGCGGTAAGGCCGTCGAACGCCACCCACTCGTGCTCGGGCGTGTACCGAAGTTCCTCCGGAACCGTCATCGTGCTCTCTCCTGTGGAAGGTGTGCTTGCGCACCGGGCATGTCAGCTGGCCCGGTGGTAAAAGGGCAGGTCGACGAGGCGGGCCGGCTCAGCCCGGCCCCGGATGTCCACGGCCAGCCGGGTCTCGGCGTCGCCGGCCGCCAGCTTCGCGGTTTCCGGCTCCAGGTATGCCATGGCGATCGGCATACGGAGGGTCGGTGATGGCGCGCCGCTGGTCACGGTCCCGCAGCGGCTGCCGTCCCAGAGGACCGGGTAGCCATGCCGGGGGACCCGGCGCGTGTCCATGGCCAGCCCGGTCAGGACCTTGACCGGGCCCGTCTCGGCCCGGCTGGCCAGCGCCGCCTGGCCCACGAAGCCGCCCGGTTTGCCGAGCTTGACCACCCGGCCCAGTCCGGCCTCGAACGGGGTCACGTCGCGGCTCAGCTCGTTCCCGTACAACGGCATGCCCGCTTCCAGCCGGAGCGTGTCGCGGGCCGCCAGCCCGGCCGGGACTAGCCCATCGCCGCGACCGGCGCCGGACAGCTCCGTCCACACATGCTCAGCGTCACCGGGGCTGGTGAAGAGCTCGAACCCGTCCTCGCCGGTGTACCCGGTACGGGCGAGCAGCACATCCCGGCCGGCGACCGCGGCCCTGGCGCTGGCGTAGTAGCGCAGGTCGTCCAGGCTGGCGGTGGTCAGCCCGGCCAGGATCCGGGCGGCGCGCGGGCCCTGGATGGCGATGAGGGCGTAGTCGGCGGTGCGGTCGGTGACCCGGGCGCCGGACCCGGCTGCCCGCTCGGCCAGCGCCGCGGCCACCACGCCGGTGTTGGCGGCGTTCGCGACCACCAGGAACTCCTCGCCCGCCAGCCGGTACACGATCAGGTCGTCGAGGATGCCGCCGTCCTCGGCGCAGATCATCGTGTACCGGGCCCGGCCCGGCTGCAGCCGCGATGGCTGCCCGGTCAGCGCATAGTTCAGCGCGCCCGCCGCCCCCGGGCCGGTCACGGTGATCTCTCCCATGTGGGACAGGTCGAACAGGCCCGCGGCCGTCCGGACCGCCTGGTGCTCGGCGGTCTCGCTGCGATACCGCAGCGGCATCAGCCAGCCAGCGAACCCGGTCATCACCGCGCCGAGGCGCTCGTGCACCGCCCGCAGCGGCGTAGGCCGCGGCCGGGCCGCCGGGCCGGTGGCATCGGGCACGGTCATCGCGAGTGCTCCAGGTGTGAGTGGCACGTCACCGGCCGGGGTGGCGTCCCGCCGCCCGGCGGTATCCGGCTGATTGACGGCTGTGCGGCTGATTGACGGCGGTGCCGTGAGCGGCTGTTAGCCTACCGGCCGGCCCGGTGCCGGGTCATGGGCGCCGCCGGCCTGAACCACGGCGCTTCGCCCGGCGGGATCACGGCTGCGGCCACTAGGCTTACTGACAGGGCCACGGGCGGCCCGCCCGTGGTGACGGCGCGGAGTGAAGGAGCGTACGTGCAACTGCTCACGGACGATGAGATCACCGCGGCGCTGGGGAGCCTGCCGGACTGGGAACGGGCGGGCGACTGCATCACCCGCACCGCTGAGCTGGCGGACTTCCGCGCGGCCATGATGTTCGTCGACGCGGTCGCGTACCTGGCCGAGCAGGCAAGCCATCACCCCGACATCCTCGTCCAGTGGAACAAGGTCACGCTGACGCTATCGACGCACTCGGCTGGCGGGCTGACCGCGGCGGATGTCGCCCTGGCGGGACAGATCAACTCGCTCCCGTAGCGACCGGGGACGCCGACCGCCCCATGCTCCACCCGGCCCGGGGCTGTCCTTACGTCCCGCAGCGGCGCCGCCCCCGAACCCGGCGACGTGTGTCACCCTCGTAGACGCACGCCCGAGCGGCGCCGCCCGCAGGACGAAGGACCCCGGCCCATCGCGTCTCTCGCCCGCCTGCGCGCGGGACCGGCTGCCAGGGTCATGCCGCAGCGCTAGCCGGTCCCGGGCGAGAGCCCCCATCGCGATGTACGGTTTCCCGTTGGCCGGGAGTCTCTAGTTATACACGCTGCGACTGTTCGCCTACGGCTCGTTACCAGATTGAGGCCAGCGGATTCCGTCCAGCGGCCCAGCGCCGCGCCCGCGCCACTCCCCGCGCCCAGTTCTCATGATCGTGATAGTTAGGTCGGCCCGGCATCCGCCTGATTCCCCACGATCATGGATGGGTGGCCGCGGCGCCCCCAGCCCCGTGTCAGGTCGTGAACTCGCAGGGGAGGTGCTTGATGCCATTGATGAAGCTGGACAGCAGCCGGTCCGGCGGGCCTGCCGCCCGGATGCCGGGCACGCGGGTGAGCAGTTCCCGCAGCATCACGGTGATCTCCCGCCGGGCCAGGTGTGCGCCCAGGCAGAAGTGCGGCCCCGGAGCCCCGAACCCGACATGCGGGTTGACGGTGCGGGCGATGTCGAACCGTTCCGGGTGAGTGAACACGGTCTCGTCCCGGTTCGCCGACCAGTAGAACAGCACCGCCTTGTCGCCCTCGTGGTAGTCGTGCCCGTTCATGGTGTGGTCACGGGTGACCGTCCGGCGCATGAAGATCACCGGCGAGGCGATCCGCACGATCTCCTCCACCGCGCCCCCGATCCGGGCCTCGAAGTCGCTGCACAGCAGTTCCCGCTGCTCCGGATAGTCGGTGAGGAGCGCCAGCGCGTGTGAGATCGCGTTCCTGGTGGTCTCGTTCCCCGCCACGACCAGCAGGATGAAGAACGAGGCCAGCTCCCCGGTGGTCAGCTGCTCGCCGTCGATGTTCGCCGTCGCCAGCGCCGACACCAGGTCGTCGCCCGGATGCTCGGCACGCTCCGCGGCCAGCCCGGTCACCAGGTCGCCAAGCTCCTGCCCGGCCCCCAGGACCTGGCCCACCGCCTCGCCGAGGTCCTCGCTCACGAAGTCGGGGTCGAAGCCGGACAGGATCGTGTTGGTGTTGCGCAGCACCATGTCGTAGCTGCTGTCAGGCACGCCCATCATGCGGCAGATGATGGTCAGCGGCAGCCGCGCCGCCACCTGCTCGACGAAGTCGCACGGCCCGGTCGCGAGCAGATCGTTCACGATCTGCCCGGCCACCCGCTGCACGTCGTCCTCGAACTTCTTGATCATCCGGGGCGTGAACGCGCGGGAGACGATCCGCCGCAGCCTGGCGTGCCGCGGGTCGTCGATGTTGATCATCGACCCGAAGTACTCGTTGAACTCCACCGGCAGGTCGATGATCTGGGTCGCGCCCCGGCCGGAGCTGAACACCTCCGGGTTCCTGCTCGCCTCCACCACGTCGGCGTGCCGGACCAGGGCGTAATAGCCGGG
>DASQSC010000414.1:0-5113 GCA_035642555.1 Streptosporangiaceae bacterium
ACCCGGAGCGTGTCTCCCGGCAGCCGCCGGACCAGCGCCGGCCCGCACCAGCCGCCGATGAGGAAGCCGGCCGCCAGCGGCGGGACGGCCGCCCAGTCCACCGGCCCGGCCACCGCGAACGCGATCGCGGCCACGCCGTTCGCGAACCCGTTGAGGACGTTCTTCAGGGCGTTGTTGCGGACGATCGACTGGTCGATCAGATAGACGAGCACCGCGAGCAGCAGGATGCCGCCCGCCGCCCCGAAGTACCCCACGTAGACGGCGACCGCGAACAGGGCCGCCAGCAGCAGCGGGCTCCGGCCCTGCGCCTGGCGGTGAGTGAGCAGGCGCCGTTGCGGTTGCAGCAGCAGCACCGCCGAGGCAAGCCCGATCAGCACCGGCGCCGCCCGTTCGAAAGCACTGGCGGGTGTCCCGAGCAGCAGGGCCGCCCCGGCGCCGCCGCCCGCGGCGGTGACCACGCCGAGCCGGAGGGCGAGGCGGCCCTGCCCGGCCAGTTCCGGGCGGGAGCCAGCCGCCGCGCCCGCTCCCGTGAACAGCAGCGACACCGTGTTGGTGACGTTCGCGCTGAGCGGGGGCAGGCCCAGCGCCAGCAGCACCGGGTAGGAGACCAGCGAGGCCAGGCTGGCAACCGTGCTGGTGATGCCCGCTGCCACGCCTGCCGCCAGCAGCGCTGCCGCCTCGCCAAGAGCCACCCAGCGATCCAACCACCGGGACCCCTAACCTGCTGCGGCGCACCCCACCACCCCATCCCGCGCTCTTCATGATCGTGGGGGATCAGTAGGGTTCGCGGCCGCCCGATTCACCGTGATCACGGAAATGCGGGGCTCGCCACTGGGTAAGGTGCCCGGTGTGACTGAGTCCGTGCCGCCGCTGGGGCGGGCGGTACGCACCGCGTACCACGAGGATCTCGACCCGGGCGGGCGGAGCGCGCTGATGAGCTGGCTCGCGTTCACCGGCACGTTCGCGGCAGTGCGCGGCGTTACCTACAGCATCCGGGCCAGCCTGGGGCCGTTCCGCAACCTCAGCCTCGGCGGCGAGCACCTGCACCACTACCTGTGGGGCATCGGGCTGCTCGCCGGGGTGGGGGCCATCGCGGTCCGCGGCGAAGACCGGCACCGCCGCCATCCATTGGTGGCACTCAGCTACGGGTCAGGGCTGGCGCTCGTGGTGGACGAGTTCGCGCTGCTGCTGGACCTGAAGGACGTGTACTGGGCTCGCCAGGGCCGGATCTCGGTCGACCTGGGGATCGGCGGCAGCGCGGTCGCGGGCTCTCTGTTCGCCGCCCGGCCACTGCTGCAGGCGGTCGCGCGCAACCGGCGCCCCCAGAATCCGGCTGAGCCCGGCTGAGCCCGCCTGAGCCCCGCTGAGCCCGGCGGCGCCCGTCCCGCACCGCGGGTGGACCGGCCGTCAGGCGGTTGCCTGGTCGGCGGAAGCGTCCGGGACCGGCCGGCGCAACAGGCCGAGCAGCCAGCGGGGCCCGGTCACCGAGGCGCCCTGGGCGGTACACCGGCGGCGGAGCTCCCGATCGGCCGTGACCACCAGCCGACGCCCGGGCAGTTGCCCGGCCAGCGCCGCGATCGAGTCGTCGCCGGAACCGCCGGCGGCGACCACCCGGACATCCGCCCCGGACGCCGCCAGGCGCCCGGCTGCTGCCCGGGCCGCTCCCTCGATCACGAGCGTGAACTCGGGGAACCACCAGTCCAGCCCGGCCAGAGCCGCCCCCTCCGGCAGGGCGCCCACCCCGCGGGCGCTCAGCGCCGAGATTTCCGAGTGCAGCCTTGCCGCTGCCGCTGCCCGGTCACGCCACCACCCGTCGGCCCGGGCGCCCATCACGTTCGCGCCGTCCACGATGACCGAGATCGGCGCCAGCGCTTCCCGGATGACCGGCCATTGCCCGGCGAACCCTGGGTGCAGGCCGAGCCCGCCGACGTCGCCCACCGGGATCCACACCGCCTCGGCAGTCTCCGGGCTCGCCGCATGCACCGGGCAGGGAAACTCGGCCCGGGCGAGCAGCGTCCGGTACGACCAGCCGCCGTGATCGTCGATGCGCATGCCGGTGATCCGCACCGCCTCCGGCGGCAGCCCGCACTCTTCGGCGGCCTCCCGCAGCGCTGCCGCGGCAGCCGGCTCGTGGCTGTCGCGGGCGCCGCCGGGCGTTCCCCAGGTGCCGCCGCAGGCGGTCCACCCGGCCCGTCGCTGGAGCAAGATCACGATCTGCCCGGACCGGTCCGGGGCGGACACGAGCAATCCTGCCGCCCCGTACCGTCCCCAGTGCTGGTGCCCGAGGCTGCAGCTGACCCAGCCGTTCCCGTCCCGCTCTGTCATCGCCGCCGACGATATCCGACCCCGGCCGGCATCCGACCCGGCATCGGGCCAGCCGGCGAGATCCGGCCAGCCGGCGACCGACCCGCCGGCAGGGCTGCAACGGCTGGGCTCACAGCCGCTTAGGCTGGCCTCATGCCCGAATCGACGCTCGCAGACCATATCGTCAAGCTGCGCCGGCGGTGGACGGCCCCGCTCATCCTGGAGCTGGACCTGACCGAGGGCATCGCGGAGGAGCCTCCGGCCGACCCCGTGTCGGCCCTCCTCACGATGCGCCGGCCCCGGCTCAACGACATCTTCGACGGGCTGCGCCGCGCCAGCTCGGACGAACGGGTCCGGGCGCTGGTGGTGAAGGTGGGCGGGCGCCGGATCGGGCTGGCGCGGGTGCAGGAGCTGCGCATGGCGGTCCGCGAGTTCGGGCGGGCCGGGAAACTCACCGTGGCCTGGGCGGAGACGTTCGGCGATTTCTCCGCCGGCAACGTCCCCTACTACCTGGCCACCGCCTTCGACCGGATCTACCTGCAGCCGTCCGGGGATGTCGGGCTCACCGGCATCAACGTGGAGCAGTGGTTCTACCGCGGCGTGCTGGACAAGCTGGGGCTCGAGTACCAGGTCGGCAAGCGGCACGAGTACAAGAGCGCCGCCGACCGGTTCACCGAGCACGGCTTCACCGGGCCTGCCCGGGAGGCCGCCCAGCGGCTGGCCGAGTCGCTGACCGGCCAGCTCACCGAGGCGATCGCCGGACGCCTCGCGATCGACGACGCGCAGGCGCGCTCGCTGATCGACCACGGGCCGTTCCTCGCCGCCGAAGCCGTCGAGGCGCGGCTGGTGGACGAACTCGGCTACCGGGACCAGGTGTACGGCGACGTCAAGAAGGCGGCCGGGTCGGAGGCCGGCCTGCTCTACCTGACCCGGTACCAGCGCTCGCGGCAGCTGGCGCAGCGGGCGCGCAAACTGCCGAGCACCGGCGAGGACGTGGTCGCGCTGATCCACGCCAGCGGCCCCATCCGCCGCGGCCGGTCCGGCCGCGGGCCGCTGACTGGCGGCGCCATGGGCTCGGACACCATCGCGGCGGCGCTGCGCTCGGCCGCCGCCGATCACCGGGCGCGGGCGATCGTGCTGCGGGTGAACAGCCCCGGCGGCTCGTACGTGGCCTCGGACACCATCTGGCGGGAGGTGGTCAGGGCCCGCGAGAGCGGCACCCCGGTGGTGGTGTCCATGGCGGACATGGCTGCTTCCGGCGGGTACTTCATCGCGATGGCCGCTGACTCGATCGTGGCCCAGCCAGCCACGCTGACCGGCTCGATCGGCGTGCTCGGCGGGAAGCCGGTTGCCACCGGGCTGCTCGAGCAGGCGGGGGTGGACACCGACTGGGTCGCCGAGGGGCAGTTCGCCGGGATGTTCACGCTGACCCGCCCGTTCAGTACCGATGAGTGGGCGCGGATCAACACCTGGCTGGACCGGATCTACGCCGACTTCACCGGCAAGGTGGCCGACGGCCGGCGGCTGACCAGGGACCGGGTGCACGAGATCGCCAGGGGCCGGGTCTGGACCGGGGCCGACGCGGCCGAGAACGGCCTGGTCGACCAGCTCGGCGGGCTGGAAGAGGCGGCAGCGCTCGCCCGCGACAAGGCGGGGCTGCCCGCTTCCGCCCCGTTGCGGGGTTACCCGCGGACCGGCCCGCTGGAGCGGCTGCGGCCGTCGTCGTCCAGCGAGGACTCCGCGGCCGCCCGGGCCGGCCTGCTGGCCGAGAGCTGGGGCCCGGTCTGGCGGCTTGCCGCCAGCGCGGGCCTGCCCCCGTTCGGGCCGCTGATGCTGCCAGGTCACTGGACGATCGATTGACCGACGCGGGCCCGGCGGCGGGCAGCGGGCTGGCCGGGCTGCCGGAGGCGCTGTCGATGTTCGCCAGCGGGGTCACGCTGGTGATGATCGCCGACGACCGGGACGACATCGGCGCCACCGTGAGCGCCTTCTGCCCGGTGTCGCTGTCACCGCCGCTGGTGCTGATCTCCCTGATCGCGGGCTCGTATCCGGCGGAGGTGCTCGGCCGGGCGGACCGGTTCGCCGTCACGGTGCTGACGGCGGGCCAGCGCGCGCTGGCCGGGCGGTTCGCCGCGGCCGGCCGCCCGGGTGCCCGGCTGCTGCTGGAAGACGTGCCGCACCAGCGCGGCGCGGCCTCGGGGGCGCTGATTCCGCGGCAGGGCCTGGCGGCGCTGGAATGCGAGGCGAGCCAGCGGATCCCGGCCGGGGACCACCTGCTGGTCGTCGCCTCGGTGCTGGGCATCCCCTACGTGGCGGAAGCCGGCGAGCCGCTGGTCCGGTTCGCCGGCCGGTACCCGGCCACTCGCTGAGCCTGCCGGCCGCCGGGTAACCCGCCCTTCCGGAACGCCGGCCTGTGGACTGTGCTGTGGAGAATCCGGTGGACAACGAGAAATCGCGGGGGATAACACGGGGTTGATTGTGGATGACTTGTGGATGGACAAAAAATCTTGAAAATGCTGCGGGAAACCTCTTGTGCGGCCCGGCCGCAGGGGCGTAGAAAAGCTCTCACCACCGGAAACGGGGGCCGCCCGGGGGAAACCCCGGAACGCTGAAAGAGCCGGGCGACTGGCTTTTTCTAGCGGGCTTCTTGGCCTGGTGGTGAGTCGGGCGATAGAAGAGAGGCCGGGCAACCGGCCGAACGGAAATCGCGCGGCTGGGCCGAGCGGCCGCCGCGGAAGCCGGGCAACCGGCAGGCCGGGCGCCGCGAGGCGAGGCCGAGCGGGAGGCGGGAAGCCGGGCAACCGGCGGA
>DASQSC010000415.1:0-4757 GCA_035642555.1 Streptosporangiaceae bacterium
TCGCGCTCCAGCCTGATCATCGCGGCGACGAAGTTCGGCCCGTGCGCGCCGAACAGCCACGCCGTGCGTACCACGTAACCGGTCCCCGGCAGCAGCCGGAGCACCGCCTCCTCGCCGGCCAGCTTGGTCCGGCCGTAGGCGGTGCGCGGAGCGGCCGCGCCGGTCTCCGGGTAGGGCGCGGTGGCGTCTCCGCTGAAGACGTAGTCGGTGGACAGCTGCACCAGGCGGGCAGCCCCGGCGGCGCAGGCGGCCGCGACGTTGGCGGCCCCGTCCCCGTTCACGCGGAGCGCTTCGGCCTCGTGCGATTCGGCGTCATCCACTGCGGTCCAGGCGGCGCAGTTCACGACCACGTCCGGGCGGCAACTCCGCACCGCCTCATGGACCCGCGCGCCGTCGGTGATGTCGAGATCCCGGCGGGCGAGGGCGGTGACGCTCTCCCCGGCGCTCGCAAGCGCCGCCACCAGGTCCGTGCCGAGCATGCCGCCCGCCCCGGTGATCAGCCACCGGCTCACCGGCTCACCCGGCTCCCGGCGCCGCCGTGCTTGAGCGGCTCCCACCAGCCGCGGTTGTCCTGGTACCACCGCACGGTCTGGGCCAGGCCCTCGCCGAAGGGGATGCGCGGGGCATAGCCCATGCCGCGCAGCAGCGAGTCGTCCAGCGAGTAGCGCCGGTCGTGGCCCTTGCGGTCCTCGACCATGGCGACCATGTCCCAGGCCGCCCCGCAGCAGTCGAGCAGGGCCTGGGTCAGTTCCGTGTTCGACAGCTCCGCGTCGCCGTTGATGTGGTAGACGCGGCCGGGCTCGCCGCGCTCGAGGGCGAGCTGGATACCCCGGCAGTGATCGTCGACGTGAACCCAGCCGCGGACGTTCCGGCCGTCTCCGTACAGCGGCACCTTCATCCCGTCGAGCAGGTTCGTCACGAAAAGCGGGATCACCTTCTCGGGGTACTGGTAGGGACCGTAGTTGTTGCAGCAGCGGGTGATGCTGACGTTGAGCCCGTAGGTGCGGGCATAGGCGCCGGCTATCAGGTCGCCGCCGGCCTTGGCGGCGGCATACGGGGAGTTCGGGGCGATCGGCGCGTCCTCCTGCCAGGACGCGCTTTCGGTGCTTCCGTACACCTCGTCCGTTGATACGTGCAGCACCCGGCGGACCCCCGCGTCCAGGCATGCCTGCAGCAGGGCCTGGACGCCTGCCACGTTCGCGGCGACGAAACCGGATGCGGCGGCGATGGATCTGTCCACGTGAGTCTCGGCGGCGAAGTTGACGACGAAATCGTGGCCGGGCACCACCTCGGCCAGCTGCGCCGGGTCGCAGATGTCGCCGCGCACGAACTCGTAGCGGGGGCTGGCCATGACCGGGCCGAGGTTCGCCAGGTTCCCCGCGTAGGTCAGCTTGTCCATGACGGTGACCCGGGCCCGCTCGAATCCCGGGTAGCCGCCCGTCAGCAGGGTCCGGGCATAGTGCGAGCCGATGAAGCCCGCCCCGCCCGTTACCAGGATTCTCACGGCGTGATCTGCACCTTGCTGTTGTCTCCCAGTATCAGTCGGTGTGCCTGCGGGACCCGGGGCGAACGGGTCACCTCCACGTCATGGCCGATCAGCGACGCCTCGATGCGCCGGACCCCGCTGATGGAGGCGCCGCGCAGCAGGATGGAGTACTCGATCTCGCTGTCGGTGATGGCGCACTCCTGCGCGACCGAGGTGAACGGGCCGACATAGGATCCGGAGACGCGGGTTCCCTCGCCGATGACCACCGGGCCCACGATCCGGGAGGACCGGACCTCGGCGCCGCTTTCGATCGCCACCCGCCCGATCAGCTCGGTAGCGTCGTCAACTGTGCCCCGCACCCGCGGTTCGAGGCTCTCCAGCACCATGCGGTTGACTTCGAGCATGTCGGTGACGTTCCCGGTGTCCTTCCAGTAACCGGTCACCACCGTGGAACGCACCTTGCAGCCATCGTCGATCAGCCGCTGAATGGCCTCGGTGATCTCAAGCTCGCCCCGCCAGGAGGGCGCCAGGTGCCGGACTGCCTCGTGCACGCCGGCGGTGAACATGTAGACGCCCACCAGCGCCAGGTCACTCTTGGGCTGCCGGGGCTTCTCCTCCAGGCGGGCCACCTCGCCCGTCTGGTCCAGTTCGGCGACGCCGAACTGGCGCGGGTCAGCGACCTTGGTCAGCATGATCTGCGCGTCGGGCCGCCCGGCCCGGAACTCCTCCACCAGCGGCGTGATCCCCCCGATGATGAAGTTGTCGCCCAGGTACATCACGAAGTCATCGTCACCCAGGTACTCCCGGGCGATCAGGACGGCGTGAGCCAGCCCGAGCGGCTGGGCCTGGCGGATGTAGGTGACGTTCAGCCCGAAACCGCTGCCGTCCCCGACCGCGGC
The DNA here is from genome assembly GCA_035642555.1 of Streptosporangiaceae bacterium. Lineage (GTDB taxonomy): Bacteria > Actinomycetota > Actinomycetes > Streptosporangiales > Streptosporangiaceae > JAIRTY01. Next base: position 2,386 of record DASQSC010000415.1, read on the forward strand.
CTCGATCATCGGCGCGGTGTCGCCCACCACCATCCCGACGTCGGTGATGCCGGCGTCCCGGAGCGCCTCAAGGCCGTAGAACAGGATCGGCTTGTTGGCGACCGGCACCAGTTGCTTGGCGAAGGTGTGGGTGATCGGCCGCAGCCTGCTGCCCGACCCGCCCGCTAGCACCAGGGCCTTCATGGCATCAATCTAGCCGGACGGCCTGGGGCCGGTAGCTAGACTCTCGGGATGGCGCATATCCGGCGAGCACGCCCGGTGGGCGAGGGAGCGGATCTCTAGCACCATGTCTGGCAGCCATCTGGGCCGGTCCCCCGCCGGCACCCGCCGCGACCGTCCGGCCGCTCCGGATCGCACGCGCGGGCGCGACGGCCGTGAGCAATCCCCGGGGAGGCATCGCTTGACACTACTGAGCACAGCATTGCTGCTCTTCGCCGTGGCCGCGGCCGCGGTCGGGCAGGTGATGCTCAAGCATGGCATGCACGCCGCAACGGCCCGGGCGGCCGCCACCCGCGGGTCGCTCGCTCTCACCGCGGTCACCTCACCCTGGGTGCTGCTCGGGCTGGTCGTTTTCGGCCTGTCGGCGGTGGCCTGGCTGGCGACGCTCTCCCGGGTGCCGCTCAGCATCGCCTACCCCTTCAATGCCCTCGGCTACGTCGGGATCCTGGCCGCGAGCATCCTGGTCCTGCACGAACGGGCGAATATCTGGACCTGGGCGGGGACGCTGCTGGTGGTATCGGGGCTGATCGTCATCGTGGTGACCAGGCCATAGCCTCACTCAGGCGCGGCGGGCCTGCACGTAGATGGTGCCTGCTGACCGGGCCGCAACCTCCACTGCCGCCGCCGCCAGCGCCAGCGGAACCGCGCCCGCCGCGGCGGCGAGAGCGTAGCCGCGGCGGGCCGGGCCCAGGGCCGAGCTGCGCGCCTCACCGCGCCGGATGACGTCGTAGAGATCGGGCTGCCCGGGCAGCAGGCCGGCCAGGCCGTGCACCCACCCGAAGACGACCTGGCCCGCTCGCAGGTAGCTCACCCGCTCGGCCTGCAGCCCCAGGCGCTCGATCTTGGACAGCAAGGCCGGCGGGCTCAGGTGGACGAGATGGCGGGGCAGGTCGAGCGCGAACCAGCGGTCCCCGAACGCACGGGCCTGCAGGCTCGCCGCGTTGGGCACCGCGACCACCAGCCGCCCCCCGGGGACGAGCAGCCCGGCCGCGTGGGTCAGTGCCGCCGCGGGGCGGTGCAGATGCTCCAGCGAATGCCAGAAGATGACCGCGGCCCAGTCACCGCTCATCTCGCCGATCTCGGTGCTGCGCAGATGCGGTCCGGACGCGTGCGGCTCCAGGCCGACGGCCTCGCGTCCCTGCCGCAGGAAGGCCCGGACCAGGGTCCCGTCGCCCGCTCCCACGTCGAGCACCGGTCCTGGCGGCAGCACCCGGTCGAGCCTGGTGGCCAGCGCGCCACGGGTGCGGCGGAGCACCGCATCACCGACGCCGGAGAACCGGCCGCCCTCGGGCCGGTACCAGGAGCCGTACGCCTCGTCCAGCTGGCTCGCGCTCGGCCAGGGCGAGGTGGTCGCCACGCCGCACCGCGCGCACCAGATCCGGCCGGTACGGCGGCCGTCGGCGTCGTCGAACTCGTGCTCGCACCACGCGCACCGGGTGGCAGCGGGCGCCGGGGCGCGCGCCCAGGTCACAGTGTTGCTGGTCACGAGGAACGCCCGGCGGTCCCGGTCGGCTCGCCGGCACCGGCGGCCGGCTGGCCCCCGGCGGGCCCCCCGGGCCGCGCCAGGGACAGGGCGGGGTCGATGTCGAGGTACGGGTAATGCCGCAGCCCATGCCGGTTCAGCCGGTACTGAGCGCAGGTACGCAGCACGCCGGCGCCGTAGCGGATGCTCCGGCGCAGGTTGATCGACGACGAGTCGGCCGCGTACCGGGTCGGGCAGGACAGCTCGCCGATGCGGGCACCGGCGGCGACGGCCTGGACGATGAACTGGTTGTCGAAGACGAAGTCATCGGAGTCGCGGTCGAACGGGAGCGCCGCGAGCAGCGCGCGGCTGAACGCGCGCAGGCCGGTGTGGTACTCGGACAGCTTCTGGCCGAGCACGAGGTTCTCGGTCAGGGTCAGCACCCGGTTGGCGACGTACTTGTGCCGGGGCATCCCGCTGGCGATCGTGTCCTGGGCGAGAATGCGCGAGCCGAGCACGAGGTCATAGGTCCCGTAAGCGATCATCGAGGCCATGGCCGGAACGAGCCGCGGGGTGTACTGGTAGTCGGGGTGCACCATGACGATGATGTCCGCCCCCAGCTCAAGAGCCCGCCGGTAGCAGGTCTTCTGGTTGCCCCCGTAGCCCAGGTTGCGCTCATGCCGGATCGGCT